>JABDQB010000166.1 GCA_013042495.1 Gemmatimonadota bacterium | reverse complement strand
GCCGTGTACCTGGGCGTGTCCTGGGTCGCGCTCCAGGTGGTCGACCTGCTGAAGCAGAACATGGGGCTCCCGGACTGGGTGTTTCCGTTCGCGCTCGTGCTTCTCGTGATCGGGCTGCCGATCATTCTGGCCACGGCCATGCTGCAGAGTCGTACGGCGGCGACCTCCGCAGGCGGTCAGAACGAGCCGGCTGCGGCCGCTACCCCTCAGGCTGAAGCGGCTGACGCAGATCTCTCTCCCCGGCATCTTTTCACCTGGCGCAACGCCCTGGCTGGTGGCGCCCTCGCCTTCGTGCTTCTGGCCGTCGTGACCACGGGCTTCATGTTCATGCGGACCCGCGGCATCGGACCCGTCGGGTCGCTCGTGGCCAAGGGGCTGATCGACGAGCGGAGCCCGATCATCCTCGCGGACTTCGTCGCGGACGACCCCGGACTGTCCCGGGCGGCCACCGAGGCCTTCCGCGTAGACTTATCGCAGACGCGCATCGTAAAGGTCGCCGAACGCTCCAGCCTGGAACCGGCTCTCGAGCGCATGCAGGCGGATCTATCGCAGCCGCTGACCGAGGACGTCGCGCGTGAGGTAGCGCGGCGGGAAGGCATGTCCGCCGTGATCAGCGGACAAATCACCGAAGCTGGTGGTAGCTACGTCCTGACGGCTCGAGTGGTCTCCGCCGATGGACTCGAGCTCGCCTCGCACCGTGAGACCGCCCGTGGTGAGAGCGAGATCATCCCTGCGATCGACCGGCTCTCCGGCAAGATCCGGGAGAAGATCGGAGAGTCGTTCACTTCTCTTCGCTCCGACTCCCCGCTGGCGGCAGTCACGACCTCGTCGCTTGAGGCCCTGGAGCTCTACTCGGAGGCGCTCGAGGCTGTCGACCACGCAGGGGACTCCGAAGCGGCGATCCGGTTGCTCGAAGAAGCCCTCGAGATCGATCCCGAGTTCGCCAGCGCCTGGCGCAAGCTCGGTATCGCACTCGGAAACGCGCGTCGGGAAAGGGCCCGGGCCACGGAGGCCGTTACCCGCGCGTACGAGCTGAAGGACCGCCTCACCCCCCGGGAACGCTACCTGGCCGAGGCCGCCTACTACCTCGACGTACGGCACGACGAAGCGCGGGCCATGACGGCGTACGAGCGCATGCTGGACCTCGATCCCAACGACGACTGGGCGCTCAACAACTTGGGCATCGTATATGGCAACCTTGGCGATGCCGAAGGGTCGCTCGATTTGTACCAGCGCTCGGTTGCTCTCGATTCGAGCTCGATCAGCCTGGGCAACGTCATGTTCACGCTCATCCGCCTCGGCCGCTTCGACGAGGCGGATGAGGCCGTGCGGGCAGGACGGAGGCTGTTTCCGAGCGACCGTCGCTTCTACATCGGCGGCATGGATATCGCCATGAACCTCGAGGACTACGAGGACATGGCCGAGTTGGCGAGGCAGATGCAGGACGCGCTGCCGTCGGATCTGCCGGCACAGGCAGTCTCCCGATTTCACATCGCGGAAATCGCAGAACTCCAGGGCCGCCTGGCCGATGCCGAGGCGATCGGTGAGGAGGCCCGTGGCTATTTTCGCCAGATGGGTCTTCCCGGAGCCAACTACGAGTGGAACAAGTTCTGGCTGACGCTAGATGCGCGGAGAGACACCGCATCGGCGAGATCTTATATCGACCGCATGCTTGCTGAGCACCCGCTGGAGGAGATCGAAGAACCCCTCGACCGCCCGTACCTCGGCTTTGTCGACATGTACTCCGCCGTTGGTGACGCGGACCGCGCCCAGGGTATGATCGATGCCTTCCGCGCAGCCGTTCCCGATGCCCCGGAGGATCGATGGGCGGACGACCAGGCGGTGGCAGACGGGATGTCGGCCCTGCACGAGGGTCGGTACAGCGAGGCGATCGAGCACTTCCAGGAGTTGCGTCGCCTCCAACCCGGATGCAACACCTGCGGGTACTTTGAAATCAGCAGGGCGCACGACATGGCCGGTAGCGCCGATTCAGCCATTGCC
>JABDQB010000160.1 GCA_013042495.1 Gemmatimonadota bacterium | reverse complement strand
TCGACCCCGTCGCCGTCCGAGTCCTTCGGGCCCCACAGGAAGAACGACAGGCCTGCCGTCCACTCGGTGCTGTTGAGCGACTTCTGGGGAAGGTCGGCTCCAACCGGGTTGAGAAACGCCCGCGTGTCCTTGAGTCCGTCCGGCGAGTGGTAGTTCCGCCAGTCGAACCGGAAGCCGAGCCACCTCGTCGGGTAAAGCTTCAGCGCCGCGCCGTAGTTCCACGTCAGCGCCGATTCGGTGTCCAGGCCATCGATGTCGAGATCGAAACTCTGCTGGCCCGCGCCGCCGAGGATCGCCAGTTGTATGGAACGCGCGATGTTGAAGTTGTAGGTGATGTCGCCGCCGTAGTTCATCACCTTCGCCTTCGTTCCATCCAGCGACGTCCCGATGAGCTTCGAGTCGACGTACCCGAAGAAGCCCTCGATTCCGAGCCCGATGTCGAATACGTACCCGAGGCGGCCCCCGAAATACGGGTCGTTGTCCAGCCTCCACGGCACGGGGTCGTTCTCGAACTCGGTGTCGCCCAGCCCGTTGAGCATGCCATAGAAAGCGTTGATCTCCAGGCCGCCCGTGCCGTCCTTGATCTGGGCGTCGAGCGGGTGGGCGGAAAACAGCATGACGGTCGCCGAGACGACCAGGCCGGCAAGGCCTCGTCTCAGCCATCGGGATGTGGTCACGATGAGCCCCCTATGGGTTTGCGCGTACATTTGAATGCGGTGATTGAGTGTGGGTGAATCCAACGTGTGACGGCTAGATACGATGTCGTCTGGGCCGGGTGCGGTCAACGGCTCCGCTAAGCGTCGGCTTCGTCCGTGACCTGCTCCTCCTCCGGCATGCTGAACACGCCGATCTCGGTGCCGATTCCGACCAGCAGGCGCTGCACCGGATCCATCCGGGACCGGATTTCGAGGACGTCACGCGCCAGGCCCGGGTCATCGGTGATGATCCCATCCACGTTTCGGCTCATCATCGCGGACATGAGGTACGGATCGTTGACCGTCCACACGTACACGTCCAGCCCGTTTCGATGGGCGCGTCGGACGAATCCACGAGTCGCGGTGGTGGCATTCACCGCCAGGAACTCGACGTTCAGCTTCCTGGGATCTCCGAGGCTCACGGTTGTGAGGAGACCGTACGTCCAGTCCGGGCGCAGGGAGCGAGTCTTTAGGATCTTGTCGTACTTGAGCGACATGAGGACGACCTGGTCGACCATTCCCGCCCGCTCGACGATGTCGATGACCCGACGTTCCAGCTCCTCGTCGTGACCGTAGTACTTGAGCTCGATGTTGACGCGGGCCCGGCCCCTGGCCGTGAGAAGCACTTCCTCCAGGGTCGGCACGCGCTCGGTCGCGTAGGCGGGATCGAACCAGCTGCCAACGTCGATCCGGTCGATGTCGGCCCCACTGGCGTTCCAGATCGTCAGGGGGTTGCGAGCGGTCTTCATGAAGTCACTGTCGTGAAAGACCACCACGTCTCCGTCCGCCGTTTCCTGGACGTCGATCTCGATATAGTCGGCGGAGTCCTCGATCGCCCTCAGGACCGACGCCAGGGTGTTCTCCGGCGCGTGCAGGGCCGCGCCGCGATGGGCGATGATCAGGGTGTCATCCTCGAGGCGGACCGAGCGGGCGAGCAGGGCGGCGGCCACGACGGACGCCAGCACCGCCAGGGCCCCGCCCAACAAGAGCCCTTTTCGCGGAATCCGGATCGCAGGACGATCCCCAAGCGAGCCTGGCTCCGCCAGATCCCGAGCGAGAGCTCCGGGGCCCGAGAAATCGCGATACAGGCGCACGAACAGCAGCGCGAAGAACGATGCGGACAGGAAAGAAAGAATGGCATTGGTGACGAGGCTCAGGACACCGATCGCACCCATCGTGAGCGACACAGCCGTCAGCGTGTCACCGCTCACCGGCACGATCAGCCGGCCCAGCAGACCGATGGTCCAGGTGAGGGCCGTGGACGCGAGCGCCCCGGCCAGCAGCCACGCCACGATCCAACCGAAGAGGTTCCACCGGTGACCTGTCGAATCCGCCAGCGAATCGCGTATGGCCTCCCGCGGCCCGAGGTCTTCGAACAACACTGCCGGCAGCGCCAGCACCCAGCCGGCGACCTTGCTCGCCAGCAGCACCGCGAGTCCGGCTATAAGGATGCCGGTGACCCCGGCAGCCCACATGAACTCGGGCGGGGTGTTGGCCAGGTAGTAGTTGATGTCGTATTGCCGGAGGAAGGTCCAGTAGACACCACCGATAAGGGCAGCAATAGGCCCCACCAGGAGGGTGGCTCTCACCAGCAGGTGCGATCCGAGACGCAGGATCCGCGGCAACTCCCGAAACACGTACTTGAGGGCTCCGAACCACGTAACCCGCCTGTCCTCTGCGGCCCCGAATCCCACGACCATGAGTCCGGCCTGCTCGATCAAGGAGATCCCGATCCAGATCCCGCCTACGAGCACGAGAGCTACCACTCCCCTGGGGGTGAAGAAGAAGAAGAGGATCTCCTGGTCGCTCAGAACGGTCCGGCCGTGCCGGCTGATGAAGAACCGTAAGAGCAGGGCCAGTCCCGGCAGCATCACCAGTGTGACTGCGATCCGCGTGACGAGAGTAACCAGGAACAGTTGCGGCCACGTACGACGGAAGTCCCGAAGGGTCAGCCTGCCGTGTTCGATCGCCAACCGTGTCATCGCCGCCTTTCGGCCGAGTTATCGGATATGAGGGCGGTCAAGCTAAATCGGGGACACTCGAAGGGGAACCTGGAAGGCCCGAACACAGCGACGAGAGAAGTTGGAAAGGGAGGACCCGGACGGCCGCGGGACTGCGCGACCGCCCGGGGTCAGGTGCGCCGGTTGAGGCTGTACCGGACACACCGTAGGGCCTCCGTCAGAGTTAGAGATTCGGCAGCACCTCGGCGCCGATCCACGGGTTCGCACTGACGACCACGAGGATCAGCCGGAAGGCCTCCTCTTCACCGTCCGGCGCGAGAGCTCCCGCGGCGACCGCAAACGTCTGCAGGCCGGCGGAAGTGGTGATGTCGAACGTGGCGACAGGCGTGGTGCTGGTTGTCGGCGCCACACCGATCGTCAGGTCGCCAACCGGAACCTCGAGGCCGGTGTCATCCGACGCCTGGCCGAACGAGACGTTTGCGAACAGAACCTGGTCGATCTCGCCGCCAGCTACGGTGCCGATGTCGACGGCCGGAGCGTCGCCGGACGCGTGGATGGCTCTCACCCGCGCCATCTCAGTCGGAAGGAACAGCTCCTCGAAGGCGAGCAGCGTGAACGCTTCCTCGGTGCCCTCTTGAACGAGCTCGCCGGCCGCGACGGCCAGATACGAGCCGCCCGCCATCAGATCCGGCGTGTCGAAGCTCGCGGTCGGGCTACCGGTGCCCGTTCCGGTGACGTAGAAGTCGAGCGTGTAGGTGCCCGGCGGAACCTGCACGGTGCCGCTCAGCTCACCGAACGCGATGTTCTCCACGAGCAGGGTCTCACCGGCATAGATATCCACCGCCGGGGCATCCGGTCCGCCATGCAGCGCGTAAACCACCGGGTTCTGAGAGATGAAGCCGAGCGATCCGGTGCTGGCCACTGCCAGGAGCTCGAACCGGTTCAGCGCATCGGCCGCCAGGCTGCCGGTGGCGATCACGAAGATCTCCTCGCCGTCCGGAAGCTGTGGAGTGGTGAAGCCCGTGACCCGCTCGCCGCCCGTGACGACGATACCGATCTGCAACGCCTCGCCGCTCGGAAGCGCGATGCCTGCGGCGCCCGTGTCCGCGAACCGCTCGAGGCCCGTCACTTCTGAGGTGCCGTCATCGCCCACGTCGATGTCGACGGTCGGCGCATCCGGACCGGCGTGTACGATCCGCACGAGAGCGGACTGCGGGCTGCCGAAGTCCTCCACGAGCGGCAGAATCCGGAACTTGTCCGCGTCATCCATCGACGCGAGAAAACCGGACGCCACGGCCGTGATCTTCTGATCCGCCTCCACGACGATCGGACCCGCCTCGAAGGCGACCGGATCGGCCTCGGTCGAAGGGTGGGCGCGCAACTGAATGTTGTACGTGCCCGCCGGAATGTCGGCGTACAAGGACGCGTCGCCATAACCAAGCGCGCTGAACAGCGGAACGGAAATGCCCTCGGCGTACACGTCCACGGCCGGCGCGTCCGGAGAGGCGTGTACCGCACGAAGCATGGCGGTTCCGGCTTCAGGATCGTTCTGCGGGATGAAGCCTATCGCTCCGTCCTCATCCACAGCCAGCAGCTTGAAGGCGTCCTCGGCCATGATATCGGCCTGCGCCAGGAGACCCGTCGCGATGATGATGTACTCCGTGCCGGCGGCGAGTGCCGGAGTCGTGAACGACGTAACGGTTGCGCCGCCCGCCACCACGCCAATCGTGATGGGGCTGCCGCCGGGAAGATCCACGCCAGCCGCGCCCGTGTCCGCGAACCGCGCCAGGTCCATGATCTCGGAAGAACCATCGTTGCCCACATCCAGGTCGACGGTCGGAGCATCCGCACCCGCGTGCAGGATGCGCACGATCGCATTGCCCGCCCCGGGCGTCGCGAAGCTCTCGAAGAGCGGAATGATGCGGAAGTTGTCCGCGGGATCCTGCGAGTTGAACAGGCCGGCCGCGACCGCGGTCAGAACCGTGTTGGCCGCCAGCGTCACGTTGCCCGTCTCGTAGATCGGATCCGTGGACGAATCCGCGCCTGCCGGGCGGAGCTGCACGTTGTACGTGCCCGCCGTCACGGTCAGGAATGGCGTCGCATCGCCGTACGCAACATTTGCCGCGACGATTCCCACGCTTTCTACATAAATATCGACGGCACCCGCATCCGGCGAAGAGTGAATCGCCCGCAGCTGCGCGGTCTGCTCCGTCGGATTCGTTCCATTGTCGTCATCATCGCTGCAAGCTGCGGCTCCGAGGCTCAACGCGAGCACGGCCGTCAGCGAGAGCAACCGGTTGAACACCCTCATGAATCCTCCCTGCGTCGGTAACTATGCGTTTCAAGAGACACGGTGACCTTGGGCCCGTGTCCAACTGTTGTCCAACAGTGTACAGGGGTGCGATACATATGTCAAGCTTTTGTCTACTTTAGGGTGGGACACGGCATGGACGGGGCTCGCAAGGCCCGCGGGGCGGATTCGTCGGGAAGTGACCTTTCCACGCCGCCGGTCGTCATAGTCCTGGAGGTCCGGAGCGCCCGGACCAGGGATGCGAGGTGGGAGAGACGAAGATGCCGATTCGATTGAGATGGCTGGGCGCGAGCTTCCTGCTGGCACTCGCGGTTGCCACGCCGCTGCGCGCGCAGGAAAACCCCGCGAACTCGGCGGATCGTCCGACTCGGGAAGTCCGATCGCAGCGCCAGGACAGGATTCGGGTGCATCAGCCCGGTCAGCGGGCCGAGGCCCGGGCACGTGCGGAGAATCGAGTAAGACGAGACGGGACGGCTCCCGGCACGCGGGCGAGGTCCCGTGCCACCCGCGAGGGGGCAGCAGGAAACAGGGACGGGCTCGGAGCGCGTGGAAGTCGAGACAGTCGGGGAAGTCAGGTCCGGGACCGGACGACGGGGTCCCGGGTGCAGGACAACGCCCGGCGGCGGGATCGGGTACACCGGCCCGCCAACTGATGGTTCGTGAGGCAGTCGGATGAGAGGGGGGCGCCTGGCGTCCCCCTCTCGCACATCAGTCGAGAATCGAGTCGGTCCATCTGCGGACGGCGGCCGCCATATCGTCGTACACTTCACCCGTCGACCTGCCCGTTCTCTTGAGCACATCGAAGCCGTGGTCGCCGTCCCGCACGACGCTGACCGTGGCCCGATTCCCAAGGGTCGCGACCACCGTCTCCACTCGGTCCAGCTCCGCCAGCCGGTCCCGGGTCCCCTGGACGAAGAGCATGGGCACGTCGACATCTGCGAGGTGATCGGCGCGCGCGTTCGACGGGTCACCCGGCCGGTGAAGCGGGAAGCCAAAGAACACCAGGCCACGAACGCTGGGGAGAGAGCTCTCGGCCTGAGCGGTGGATGTCATGCGGCCGCCCATCGACTTGCCACCCGCGAGGAGCGGGAGATCAGGCTCCAGCTCCCGGGCCGCGGCGACCGCCGCGCGGACGCTCCCCGTAAGGATCGGCGCTCGATCCGGACGCCTTTTGCCCGCTTCGACATAGGGAAACTGGTAGCGGAACGAGGCGATCCCATGCTCGGAAAGGGCGTCTGCGATCCCATCCATGAAGCGGTGGCGCATGCCTGCCCCGGCACCGTGTCCGAGTACGAAGAGGGCCCCGCAATGCGGAGGTTTGACAAGAATGGCCGAGACCTCCCCGGCGCCGGGAGCCGCGACGAACTTGAGTTCACTGACGGTCGACTCGGTCATTCCGGGGCCCCGGCGGCACACGGCGAGCTCGTCTCCGCCGACGCGAGCTGATACCCGCCTCCGGTCCAGCGCCCGCGGCGGGCGCTCAGACTTCCGCCGTTCACGTCATACATCCAGAATCCTTCCAGTTCGTGCATCGTGGCGCTGCCGGCACAGAAGATCTCCGGCCCGACATCGGGAAGACGCACGCGGAAGGTCTCGTGCACGTGTCCACACAGGATGGCGCCACGCTCCGTTCCCGCGCAGGCCTGAAGGAGCTCCGCCGCATTCTCCAGTCCGTGCAACGGAGTGTCCGGGCGGCCGTCCGCGAGACATGGCGCATAGTGGGTGACGATGAACACGAACCGACCCTCGACTTCCGGTCGCCCGAGGATCGCCCGTAGCGCTTCCAGCTGCGGCCCGGGCACGCGGCCGCTGGATCGCCACGGCACCGGATTGGGCTTCGCGCTGTTCAGGGCGATGACGGCGACGTCGTTACCGAGCGTTCGCACGGTCGGCCAGGCGCCGTCCACCCGGTAATCCGGCAGGTCCGTCCCGAGCAGCCCGTCGAAAGTCTTCTCGAACCGCCTCTCGCGGACCACTCTGCGCGTGTAGAGGTCGTGGTTCCCCGCCACGCATATGAACTCGGCGGGTGACGTCACGAATGGATGAATCGCGGCCCGGGCTGCCGCGAACTCGGCACGCGTTCCCATCGCCGTGAAGTCGCCGGAGAACACGACCAGGTCCACGTCACCCGAGTTGGCGAACTCCGCCAGCCGTTCGATCTTCTCGAGCGCTCTCTCGAACCGGCGACCACGACCCCTGAGGAAGTTGACGCCGCCCGCCAGTCGCTTTCCGGGCCAGTCACGCATCGGAATCCGGGCCAGACCAAGGCTGATGTGGATATCGCTGAAGTGGAGTACTCTCACTCGATTTACCTTACGCGCGCCCGTGGGGCGGGTTATAGTTCGCACACGATGAAACTACTCACCGTCGCTGCGCACGACCTTCCCAAAGTGCTTCCGATGCGGGACGCTGTCGAGGCAATGAAGTCTGCCTTCGTCGCGTTGTCCGCCGGCCGGGTCGTGGCGCCGCCTCGCGGCGTCGTGCGGGTGGACGAGGTCGACGGCATCTCACTTCTCATGGGCGGCTACGTCCCGGGCGAAGGACTGGCCGCCAAGATCGTGTCCATCTTCAATCGAAACCGGGAGCTACGTAAAGACGTGGTGACGGGCCTGGTGCTGGTGCTCGACCCGGAATCAGGCGAGCCCTCGGGGCTCCTCGACGGCGGGGCCCTCACCGCCTGGCGGACGGGCGCCGCGGTGGGGGCGGCTACCGACCTGCTGGCCCGACCGGACGCCCGCATCGGGGCCTTGATCGGGGCCGGCGTGCAGGCTCGCACGCAGCTGCTCGCCCTGGACGCCGTGCGCGACCTCGAGACGATCCGAGTGTTCGGACTCGACGTTGGCCAGGTGGACGCCTTCATCGAACGGCTCCAGGCAGACGTCAGCGCGGGCCTCGAGCGCGCGTCCTCCGCCGACGAAGCGGTGGACGGGGCCCACGTGATCACCTCGGCGACGAACTCACCGACCCCGGTATTCGATGGTCGCCGGCTCGCACCGGGTGCGCACCTGAGCGCGATCGGCACGTTCACGCTGGATCGCCGCGAGGTCGACCTGGTCACGGTCGAGAGGTCCACGGTGTTCGTGGACCTGGTCGAGGCGGCGCTCGAAGAGGCAGGCGAGCTCGTGGCGGGTCTCGAAGCGGGGGTGACGCGCTCCGAGGAGTGGACTGAGATCGGAGACGTGGCGGCGGGTGAATCGCGCGGCCGCACGCGAGTCGACGAGATCACTTTCTTCAAGTCCGTCGGCCACGCGGTGCAGGACGTGGTCGCGGCTTCGATGATCATGAAACGGGCCGCCGAGACCGGCCTGGCACGAACCGTGGAAATTTGAGTTGACCGCGAGTTTCGATGTACCCGCGGAGTGGACGCGCCTCGAGACGATCGACGCGCATACGGCGGGCGAGCCGCTGCGGGTCGTGACCGCCGGTTGGCCCGAGATTTCCGGAGCGACGATCCTCGCCAAGCGGCAGTTCGCGCGCCGGAACCACGAGGCCCTCCGCCGGGCATTGATGTGGGAGCCGCGGGGCCACGCCGACATGTACGGATGCCTCCTTACCGAACCCGCTACGGGCGACGGTGACGTGGGTGTCCTGTTCCTGCACAACGAGGGGTACTCGACGATGTGCGGGCATGGAATCATCGGCCTCGTGAAGGTGGGTCTGGATTGTGGGCTGCTCGATCCGGCCCGGCTGGACGCCGACGCAGCCGGTCAGCCGATCGTGAAGATCGACACGCCCGCCGGCCGGGTGACCGCGACGGCCCACCTGATGGAGGGCGCGGATCCTGTCCGAGTCGCTCGCGTCTCCTTCCACAACGTGCCTTCGTTCGTGCTCGAGCCCGATCTCCGGGTCCATGTTCCGGGTTTCGGCGCGGTCCGCTGCGACGTGGCTTTTGGCGGGGCGTTTTACGCCTACGTCGAGGCAGCCGACATGGGGCTGACGATCGAGCCCGCGTCCTACGCGCGACTCATCGAAGCGGGCCGGCGGGTGAAGCGGGCCGTGACGGAGCAGTACGAGATCGTTCACCCGGAAGGCGATCCCGACCTCAATTTCCTGTACGGGACCATCTTCGTGCAGCCGGGGGAGGGAGCGGTGCACAGCCGCAACGTGTGCATCTTCGCCGAGGGCGAAGTGGACCGGAGCCCGACGGGGACCGGTGTGAGCGGCAGGGCCGCGATCCACTATTACCGCGGCGAGCTGGCCAAGGGCGAGACGATCACGATCGAGAGCATCATCGGCTCATCGTTTGATGTCCGCGTCGTGGCCGAGACCGCCGTCGGCACCCTGCCGGCCGTCGTGCCCGAGGTCACGGGAACGGCGCACATCACGGGCCGGCACGAGTTCCTGATCGATCCCGAAGACCCTCTGCGCGCGGGGTTCTTCCTGCGCTGAACCGGTAACCGGATTACGAGGAAAGGTGATCGACATGGCCGCACCGATCCCATTCGCGGGCTGCTTTTCCGACGAGTCCGACCCCACGCTGCCGATCGCGTTCGCCGGTCTGCCGTGCGACATGCAGTCCACGTTCCGCCGCGGCAGCGCCGAGGGGCCGTCTCGAATCCGCCTGGCCTACGACGGGCGCTGTTACAACGCGACCACCGAACTCGGGGCCGACCTCGCTGGTCTGGTCTCGGACGTCGGCGACTGGCTTCCAGGCGGTTCGTGGGAGGAGACCCGGGAGGACTACTGCCTCCGGGCCGAAGAGATCCTGGCCGGAGAGGCCATCCCTTTCTTCGCGGGGGGAGACCATGCGGTCACGATGCCGCTGGTCGAGGCGCTGGCCGTGCTCGATCAGCCGGCGCACGTTGTCCAGCTCGACGCCCACCCGGATCTGTACCCCGAGTTCGAAGGTGACCGGTGGTCCCATGCCTGTGTCGGGGCGCGGATCCTCGAGATGGAGCACGTGGCCTCTCTGACCCAGATCGGGGTTCGCACCCTGAACCAGGCACAGCTCGAGGTAGCCCGGCGACACGCCGGGCGGCTCACGATCCTGGAGGCCCGCGACGTCCCGTTCCGCCCGTCCGACCTGTCGCATATTCCTGATGGCGCGGCCGTCTACCTGACGGTGGACCTCGACGCCTTTGATCCGGCATACGCCCCCGGAGTATCGCACCCGGTCCCCGGAGGCATCTCGCCCCGTCAGGCGCTTGCGCTGATTCAGGAAGCTCCGTGGCGGCTGGTGGGGATGGATGCCGTGGAGGTCAATCCCTCCGCCGACCAGGCCGACCGGACGGCGGTGCTCGCCGCCCGGCTCCTGCACGAGGCGATGGGAAGAGTCGAGGAACCCGAAGGCTGACGACTACTCCTTCGGCGTGTACAGTCCGTCGAACTGCGTCGTCCAGGTCTGTCCATCGTCCCCGGACGTGTCCCAGGTCTGCCGCACGTCACCGTCCTCGAGGGGCGCCCAGGTGATCCGATGCAGCACTTCGGTTCCATCCTGGCCTGGTCGGCGTCCCTTCATCACCATGTTACCATCCACCAGCTTGCCGTCGAGCTCGAGCAACAGGCCCCCGTTATCAACCCAGGTCTGGTGCCACTTGTCGTTGGCGGCGTCGTACATGTTGAGGCTCTTCCCCGCGTAGGGACCGGCGCTCTGCCATTCTTCCAGCAGGACGCAGCCTCCGAGAATCGACGAGATCTCGTTGGTTCCGACGACGTCCCCCTGGGCGTTGCTGACCTCCCAGGTTCCCACCCAGAAGTCGAACTGACGGTGCGCCTCGTCCCCGCACGGACTCTGCTGCGCCTGTTGCCCCAGCGCGGGCCGGGGAAAAATCAGCAAGGCAAGAGCCGCGGCCAGGCCGAGCGACGAACGAACGACGGACTTGATTTCCGACATGCAACCTCCTCGCGATTGTGACACGCGGCGCGCGGCGCACCGCCGAATGAACCCAGACCCATTAAGCCACCCGGTTGTTCCGACCGGCGCAGGGTCGGTTCGTGCGTTAAGATTCATACTTATGCGCGATAACAACCCCGGAGCCTCATATGACAACGCGTAAGTCCCGGCTCAGGTGTCGTGTCCGTCCTGTCCGGCTCCCGCTCGTCTTGCTGGCGGCGGGACTCACGGCCTGCTCGACGGCGGCGCCCAGGCAGACCGGTTTCCAACAAAGCCTGGGAAGCGAGGTGACGTCGCGCGAAATTCGCATTCGGGCCGCCGGGTATGCCATGACCTTTTCGCAGACCGTCGAGATCGCGGCGGACAGCATTCTGCGCCTCACCACGGACCGGCTCGTGGCCCGGAACGCCCTGGTGTGGAAGAGCTACGCCGTCCCGGCGATCTACCGGTCGGCGACGCTCCCCGATCCGTTGATGGCATGGATCGACAGCCGGGTGCTCACCTACCAGATGCGGGACTACCTGGAGACCGGGAAGGGCCGCGATCTGTTCGGCGAGCAGCAGTGGGTGGCGCTGGAGGCAACGCGGTTCATGGAAGGAGAGCTCGAAAGGGCCATCGAACTCTCGGGCCAGAAGCAAGATACCTCCGTGGAGGCGCGGATCCGCGAGTTCGCCGCCGAGAACCCTCTCACCAACCCCTATTTCTTCAGGCCCTCGCCGGTCGAACACCTCGCAAGGTACCTGGGCCAGGACCAGCTCTCGGGCCTGCAGGCCGTAGGCGGAATGACTGAGCTGATGGAGGACATGAGCCAGCGCCTCAACACCTACAGCGAGCTATTGCCGCGGTCCGGACGCTGGCAGGCGGAGCTCATGCTGGCCGAGCTGGCAGACCCGCAAAGGGCGACCATCTTTCTGGACATGATCAATCAGATCGAGGCTCTGGAGACCCTCAACACGTTCCTTCTCAATACGCCCGACCTGGTCGAGGAGCAGCGGGAGATCCTCCTGGAGGCTGTCGATCAACAGCGAATCGCGTTCGAGGCCGCGCTCGAGACGTACGTGGCGGGAGCCACGGACGAGATCCTGGCAGGGATCACGCCGGAGCGCGAAGCGGCGATGGCGGAGCTCGATCGGATCCTGCATGCAGAGATCGAGGAAGCGGTCACCCGTCTGGATGGGTCGATCTCCCGGGCGGTGGCGGATATCGACGGGGCCCTGGAGCGCGCCGTGAATCAACTGTTCGTGCGGTTGCTTCAGCTCGTCGCGATAGTGGGCGTGGTAGCGCTTCTGCTCGTACTTCTGCTTCGCCGGAGATTCGTCCCGGCGAGAGCCGAATAAAGCCGGCACGAACGTGTACCAGTGAACGGAAGGGAGCCGATCGGCGGCCCGTGAACCGAGGGAAAACGGAGTTGGAGCGCGAACGAGATGATGGCCAAACGGCTGAAGCCATCCTCGTGCGGCGAGTCCGAGCGGGGGACACCACCGCGTTCGGAGAGCTCGTGTCCATCTATATGCAGCGGTGCTACTACGCGGCCCTCGGCATGGTCGGATCGCCCCAGGACGCGGAAGATCTTTCGCAGGAGGCCTTCGCCCGTGCATTCAAGGCTCGTGCACGCCTGGATCCCGAGCGCCCGTTCTATCCCTGGCTGTACCAGATCCTGCGCAGGCTCTGCTACAATTTCACGCGCGACACCAGCTCGCGCCGAAGGAAGCTGGAGCAGGCCGGAGGATGGCTGGTCGCCGAGGCCAGGGTGCGAGCGTCGGTGGATGACCCCGAACGCATACGCGCTACCGACGAACTTCGCGAGCGACTCGAGGCGGCGATCGAGGAGCTGCCACCCGCGCAACGAGAAGTCTTCGTGCTGAAGGAATTCGAGGGGCTGAAATACCGGGAGATCGCCGACCTGTTGGAAGTGCCCATGGGAACCGTGATGTCACGACTGTATGC
>JABDQB010000156.1 GCA_013042495.1 Gemmatimonadota bacterium | reverse complement strand
TGCACACCGGACCCGTATAACGTGCCATCTGGCTTCCTTAACCTGTCCCCTTCGTGTTCCTGACTGCCCGCCTCAGACCCGACGCTTCTTGGGCGGACGGCATCCGTTGTGCGGAATCGGCGTAACGTCCCGGATCGACCGGATCGTGAGGCCAGCGCCTTGCAGAGCCTGAATCGCGGACTCGCGACCCGACCCCGGTCCCTGGACGCGAACATGCAACCGCTTCATACCCATCGAGGCGGCTTCACGCCCCACCGTCTCAGCGGCGATCGTCGCGGCGAACGGCGTGGACTTCTTCGAGCCCTTGAACCCGGCCTTCCCTGCGCTGGCCCAGGCCACGGTCTCGCCGCCGAGCTCCGTGATCGTGATGATGGTGTTGTTGAAGGTCGCCTTGATGTGGGCGACGCCCTCCGCGTCCACCTGACGCTTACGTCTCGTGCTTCTAGGCTTGGCCATGCGTCGTCCCTATTTCTTGGAAGGCGGCTTCTTCTTGCCGGCTACCGCTCGTCGCGGACCCTTCCGGGTGCGCGCGTTCGTGTGCGTCCGCTGCCCTCTGACCGGAAGACCGCGACGGTGCCGCAGGCCCCGATAGCAGCCAATGTCCATGAGACGCTTGATGTTCATGGACGTTTCCGTGCGAAGCGCACCCTCGACTTTGTAGCGGGCCTCTATCACCCGTCGGAGCTTGTTGACGTCCTCGTCCGTGAGGTCACGCACCCGGGTATCCGGATCCGTGGCCGTCTCGGCCAGGATCGCCTGCGAAGTCGAGCGACCGATCCCGTAAATGTACGTCAGGGCGATCTCGACCCGCTTCTCCCGGGGGAGGTCAACGCCGGCTATTCTTGCCATTTACCACCCGTTCAGATTGTCGATCCGCGGGGCCCTCCGGCCCAGCCAGATCGAACGCCTTCTAGCCTTGCCGCTGCTTGTGCTTTGGATCGCGGCTGCAAATCACCCGGACCACACCACGGCGCCGAATGATCTAGCAGTCCTCACATATCCGCTTGACGCTGGAACGCACCTTCATGACGAATTCCGTCCTTTTCAACCGTTCGCGAGACAGCTTTTAAAGATAACGGCTGTGTGCCCGCGAATCAACGACACTACTTGAACCGGTAGGTGATCCGCCCCTTCGTCAAATCGTAGGGCGACATCTCCACCGTGACCTTGTCTCCAGGCAGGATCCGGATGTAGTTCATTCGGATCTTCCCGGACACGTGGCACGTGATCTCGTGCTCGTTCTCGAGCTTGACTCGAAACATGGCATTGGGCAGGGCTTCAATCACCTCGCCGGCCATCTGGATCGGTTCTTCTTTCGCCAAACTTCTCCTCCTTCGAGCCTCAGGCGCCGGGACGTTGGGTGAGGACCCTGGGACCCTCACGCGTCACGGCAACCGTGTGCTCGAAATGCACTGACAGACTTCCGTCAGCGGTTACGACCGTCCACCCGTCCGGCAACGTCCGAATGTAACGGCGGCCCACGTTCACCATCGGCTCGATGGCGATGACGAGGCCTTCTTCGAGTGTCGCTCCCTGTCCCCTTTGCCCGAAGTTCGGAACATGGGGCTCTTCGTGCGGCGCGAACCCGACACCGTGTCCCACGAGTTCCCGGATCACGCTATAACCCGCGTCCTCCACCACGGCCTGGATCGCGGCTCCCACGTCTCCCAGCGTCGATCCGGCCGAGGCCTGCTGAACGCCGACCTCCAGCGCAGCCCGCGTGACGTCCAGCAGTCGCTGGACCTCCTCGGACGGCTGTCCCACCGGGACCGTCACCGCCGCGTCCGCGTACATCTCATCCAGCACCACTCCGACATCCACGCCGAGCAGGTCGCCCTCCTGAAGGCTTCGGTCTCGCGACGGGATGCCGTGTACGACCTCGTCGTTGAGACTCGTGCACAACGTCGCCGGGAACCCGTACAGCCCCTTGAAGGCCGGTGCCGCACCTTCATGATCTCGAATGAAGGCCTCGGCGGCCTCATCCAGCTGCTCCGTGCTCACCCCGGGTTCGGCTCGCTCTCCGACCATGGACAGCACCCCGGCCACGATCTCACCGGCCCGACCGATGGCTTCGATCTCCGTGGCCGATTTCAAGCGCATCACAGCGCGAGTTGCTCGAGGATACGCGCCTGTATGTCGTCGATGTCTCCGACCCCCAGCACGGATACGACGCGCACGCCCGATTTCGCGTACCAGTCCAGGAGCGGCTTCTGCTTCGCCTCATAAACCTGGAGCCTTCGCCGGATCGTCTCCTGCAGGTCATCCTTGCGTCCCCGGGTCGAGAGGCGCTTCATGATCTCGGCATCGGGAACCGACAGGTCCACGATCGCGTCCAGTTCCTGACCCGTTTCGGCGAGCAGGACGTTCAATCCTTCGGCCTGCCCGACCGTCCGCGGAAACCCATCGAGGAGGAAGCCCGCCTCCGACTCCTCGTTCGCCAATGCTTCCGCGATGATCCCGAGAATAAGGTCGTCCGGGACCAAAGCACCCTCGTGCATGTAACGCTGCGCCTCGAGGCCCATCGGAGTGCGGTCCCGAAGCGCCTGTCTGAGGATGTCACCCGTCGAGTATCGGGGTATCCCCAGCCGTCTCGCCAGCAGCTCCCCCTGGGTGCCTTTACCGGCCCCCGGCGGACCCATGATTATGAGCCTCACGTCCGGGACTCCTCAGTCCGGTCCGTCACATGTATTTCTGGCGGCCTCTGTACTTGACGCGCCCCTTTTTCATGAATCCTTCGTACTGTCGGAGCAACAGGTGCTGCTGCATCTGCTGCACGGTGTCCAGCGCCACGCCGACCACGATCAGCAGCGACGTACCGCCGAAGAAGAACGTCTGAATGTCGAAGGCCGCGAAGATCCAGAACGGGAGAATCGCGATCACCGCCAGGTAGATCGACCCCGGCAGGGTGACCCTTGTCAGGACTCGATCGATGTACTCGGCCGTCTGCGCGCCGGGCTTCACGCCCGGAATGAACCCGCCCTGCTTCTTCAGGTTCTCCGCCAGGTCCACCGGGTTGAAGATGATCGCCGTGTACACATACGTGAATACGATGATCAGCGCCGCGTACGTGACGTAGTACCACGTCGAACCCGGTTGGAAGATCTGGCTGAGATCGTAGAGGAATCCGGAGGCGCCCTGCCCGCCCGTAAACGAATACAGCGTACCCGGAACGATGATGATCGCCTGGGCGAAAATGATCGGCATCACTCCAGCGCTGTTGATCCGAATCGGGATGAATGACTTCTGTCCCTCCCGGACTCTACCCCGCCCGACCACCTTGCGCGGGATCTGAACCGGGATCCTGCGGGCTGCCATCGTGAGCGCCACCACCGCCGCCGTGATCAGCACGAGGACGACCAGGAGGGCCATCAACTTGAAGAGGCTGATGCCGCCCGCCCTCAGAAGCTCGAGCGTATTGAACACGGCCGCGGGGAAGCCCTGGATGATCGAGAAGAAGATCAGGAGCGACATCCCGTTGCCAATCCCGCGCTCGGTGATCTGCTCGCCGAGCCACATCACGAAGACACCACCAGCCGTGAGCAGCAGGACCGTCTCGAGGCGGAAGCCCCACCCGGGATCGACCACGACGCCGGGCTGTGACTCGAGGAAGATCGAGTAGCCATACGCCTGCATGATGCACAGGAACACGGTCGAATACCGCGTCCACTGCGTCAGTTTGCGGCGTCCGTCCTCGCCTTCCTTCTGTAATTTCTCGATCGTCGGGAACGTCGAACCAAGCACCTGGAAGATAATGCTGGCCGAGATGTAGGGCATGATCCCGAGGGCGAACACCGTGGCGCGCTGGAGCGCCCCGCCGGTGAACAGGTCATAGATCCCGAACAGGGTGCCCTGGAACTGTCCAGCCAGTTGCTGGAGGGCCAGGATGTTGACGCCCGCGGTCGGAATGTGTGCGCCCAACCGATAGACTGCCAGGCACAAGAGCGTGAAGAGAATCTTGCTCTTCAGCTCCGGAATCTTGAAGATGTTCTGGGCAGCCTGAAGCGCTTGCGTGCGTTCGTTCGCCATGTCAGCTGATCAGTTCCGCGGTTCCGCCGTCTGCCTCGATCTTCTCGCGGGCCGCCGCGCTGAACGCGTGCGCGCGAACCGTCACCGCGCGTCCGGCCGATCCCACACCGAGAATCTTGACGGGCTTCTTGAGAGATGCGATGAGGCCATGCGCCTTGAGCTCTTCAGGACCAAACGCCGAGCCCTCCAGGCCGGCGATCAGGCCCACGTTGACGACCTGAAACTCACGCCGGTTGATGGGCTTGAAACCGCGCTTTGGCACGCGCCGATACAGCGGCATCTGGCCGCCCTCGAACCAAGCCGGAATCGAGGCGCCCGAACGTGACTTCTGCCCCTTGTGGCCCCTGCCCGACGTCTTTCCGTGACCCGAGCCGTGGCCCCGACCAATCCGCTTCCGCTTACCGCGGGAACCGGGGGTCGGGCTGAGGCTGTCCAGGCCGATTCGCTTGCTTTCTGCCATGGGTCTAGTCGACCTCCTCGACTTCCACCAGGTGCGCGACCACCCGAATCATGCCACGAATGGCCGGGTTGTCCTCTTTCACGACCTCCGCCTGGTGATGACGGAGACCCAGCGCCTCGAGCGTCGCGCGTTGCTTCCGAATCGCGTTGCTCCCGCTGCGCACCTGCTTGATCCGGATGTTCTTAGCCACGCATCGCCTCCCGAATCACCTCGACGTCCACGCCGCGCTCTCGCGCCACCGCCTCGGGAGTCATGAGACTCTGGAGACCGTTCATCGTCGCCGCGACCACGTTCAGGGGGTTGTTCGAGCCGAGGCTCTTGGTAAGGATGTCCTGCACCCCGGCGCAGTCGAGCACGGCCCTCACCGGTCCGCCGGCGATCACGCCCGTACCCGGCGAGGCTGGCTTCAGGAGCACCCTGCCCGCACCGTGCCGGCCGACCAGCTCGTGCGGAATCGTACCGCCAATGATGGGGATCTCGACCATCGCCTTCCGGGCCTGTTCCAGCCCCTTACGAATGGCCTCGGCCACTTCATTGGCCTTGCCCAGCGATGTGCCCACCTTGCCCTGGCCGTCACCGACGGCCACGAGAGCAGTGAAGGAGAATCGGCGGCCACCCTTGACCACCTTCGAGACCCGGTTGATATGGATCACGTTCTCCTTGAGGTTGTCCCCCTCGTCCCGCCGATCTCGTCTGCGACCTTGCTTCTTCGCCATTCCCTCAGCTTCTCCGAATCCTGCGGCGCCCTCCCGCGTCTCTCGCGCGAGGTTCAGCCGTCAAGTGATCTCGTTTAGAACTTCAGCCCGCCGGCCCTCGCCCCATCGGCGAACGCCTTCACACGACCCTGATAGCGGTAGCCTCCGCGGTCGAACACGATGGTCTCGATGCCGGCGGCCTTCGCCTTCTCGGCCAGCGTCTTCCCCGCCAGGTAACTGGCGGCCACCTTGCCCGAGCGGTCCTCCACCTCGACGGCTTCGTCGATCGCCAGCGTGGAGATGCCCGCCAGGGTCGCCCCCCGGTCGTCATCGACCAGCTGACCTTCGATGTTCTTCAAGCTGCGGAAGACCACCAGGCGCGGCCGCTCGGCCGTGCCTCGCATCTTCTTGAGGACTCTCTTGTGCCTCGTGGCGCGACGTCGACGCCGCTCAGCCGATTTGTTGACTGCCATCTCCTGCTCCTCCAGCCAGCCGCCTGAAGACGCGCGACCGACATACGGTATCTCGTTTTATCAGACGCCTACGGCCGCAGCTTTACCGGCCTTGCGCCGCACGTGCTCGCCGCTGTAGCGGATACCCTTGCCCTTGTAGGGCTCGGGAGGCCGAATCCTGCGGATCCGGGCCGCCACTTCGCCTACGGCCTGTTTGTCGATGCCGCGAACGTGCAGCAACGTCGGCTTCTCGACCGTCAGCTCCACTCCCGCGGGTGCCTCGAACAGCACCGGGTTGCTGTATCCGACGGAGAGTTCCACGGCCGAGCCCTTCTGTACGGCCCGGTACCCGACACCATGGATTTCGAGCGACCGCTCGAAACCCGTGTGCACCCCCTCGACCATGTTGGCCACGAGGCTTCGGGTCAGCCCGTGAATCGCCCGGTGCCGAGCCTGGTCCGTGGGACGGGTGATCGTGATCTCGCTATCCGTCATCTCGATCTTCATGTCCGCATCGAAACGCCCGCTGAGCTCGCCTTTGGGGCCCTTGACGCTCACAAAGGACCCCTCGACGGACACGTCCACGCCCTGGGGGACGACGATCGGCTGTCTTCCGACTCTCGACATCTGTCTCGCGCTCTACTGTCTGGCGCCCCGCCAGGCGGGACGACTGTTCCTTGCGCCCGGTCCTAGTAGACCGTGGCGATGACCTCTCCGCCGACGCGCTGCTGCCGGGCCTGCCGGTCCGTCATCAAACCCTTCGACGTCGACAGGATGGCCATGCCCATGCCCGAGCGAACCCTGGGCATTCCTTGGGCACCGACGTACCGCCGCAGTCCTGGCCTGGAAATTCGCCTGAGCGACCGTATGACCGGCTTCTCGTCGTCGGTGTACTTGAGATAGACCCGCAGTACCCCGTGCGCCCCGTCATCCAGGACCTTGTAGCCGTGAACGAAGTGGTTCTCGGTCAGGATACGCGCGATCTCTACCTTCAGCTTCGCAACCGGCATGTCGACTCGACGGTGTCCCGCCCGGTTCGCATTGCGAATCCGCGTCAGCATGTCGGCAATGGGATCATTCATGCTCATGTCTTACCAACTCGCCTTTCGAACGCCCGGGATCTCTCCCCTGAGCGCCATCTGCCGGAAGCAGATCCTGCACAGGCCGAACTTCCGCATGTAGGCCCGCGACCGCCCGCAACGCTGACACCGCCGGATCGTCCGTGCGCTGTACTTAGGCTTGCGGTTCGCTTTCGCTATCATGGACTTCTTAGCCATTACTCTCTCCGACCTGCGTTAAACCACAACCGGGGTCTCGCCACGGAAGGGCATGCCCATTTCCCGCAGCAGCACCAGCGCCTCGTCGTCACGATCCGTCGAGGTCACGAACGTGATGTCCATCCCGTGTACGCGGACGATCTCATCGTAGTCCACCTCCGGGAACACCATCTGCTCCCGGATCCCGACCGTGTAATTGCCACGACCATCGAAGGCGCGACTGTTGAACCCACGGAAGTCTCGAATCCGGGGAACGGCCGTGCTGATGAACCGGTCCAGAAACTCGTACATGCGCGAAGCGCGCAGCGTGACCTTCACACCTACGGGCATTCCCTCCCGAAGATTGAAATTCGAGATCGAGTTGCGGGCGCGCGTGACCACGGGCTTCTGACCGCTGATTCGTACCAGCTCCGCCACCACCGAGTCCAGAAGTTTCGCGTTGTCCTTCGCGTCTCCGAGACCACAGTTGATCACGATTTTCTCGACGTGCGGGACTTCCATCGGGTTGTCGAACCCGAAGGCATCCTGGAGTCTCGAGACCACCTGCTTCTCGTAATGCTGTCTCAGCCTGGGCTGCTGCTTCATGCCAACGTCACTCACATCCTGGGTCCCGGGACCTTACGGCCTCGGGATCGGGTTGCCGCTCTTGGTCGAGATCCGCTCCTTCGTGCCGTCCGCGTCGATCCGGTTCCGATATCGGGTCGGGTCGTCGCTCGACGGATCGATGAGCATGACATTCGAGACGTGAATCGGTGCCTCGAACGTGATGATCCCACCCTCCGGATTCGCCTGCGTCGGGGCCTGGTGGCGCTTGCGCATGTTCACGCCCTCCACCACGACCTGGTGCTTCGAGGGAATCGCGCGAAGCACCTGCCCCCGCGCTCCCTTGTAGTTGCCCGCGATCACCTGGACCTGATCGCCCCGGCGCACGTGCAGCTTGTTCTTGTTGCTCATGTCCGGCTCCTCAGATCACTTCGGGGGCAAGCGAGACGATCTTCATGAACCTCTTCTCCCTCAGCTCCCTGGCCACCGGACCAAAGATCCGGGTGGCTCGCGGTTCGCCAGCGTCGTTGATGATCACGGCAGCGTTCTCGTCGAACCGGATGTACGATCCATCCTTGCGTCGACTCTCTTTCGCCACGCGAACCACCACAGCCCTGGCGACTTCACCTTTCTTCACGGTTCCGCCCGGAATCGCGTCCTTGATCGTGACGACCACGACGTCGCCGAGCCCCGCGTACCGTCGCGCCGAGCCGCCGAGGACTCGAATGCACCGGGCGCGGCGCGCCCCAGAATTGTCCGCGATGCGAAGATCAGTCTCCTGCTGGATCATCTCCTCAGCCCTCCTGCACCGGACGCTCGACGAGCTTCACGACCCGCCAGCGCTTGCGCTTGGACAGCGGCCGCGTCTCTTCGATGATCACGAGGTCGCCCGAGCGAAACTCGTTTCTCTCGTCGTGCGCGTGGTACTTCTTCCGCTTCGTTACCCGCTTCCGGTACAGCGGATGCGCGAACTGGCGCTCCACGGAAACCACGACGGTCTTGTCCATCGCGTCGCTCACTACTCGTCCCTGCCGAACCTTGCGGTTTTGCACGGTCTGCGTCGATTCCTCAAGCATCGCTGTCTCCCGCGGCCCGCAGCTCCCGCTCGTGCCGGATCGTCTTCATCCTCGCGACATCCCGGCGAAGCTCCTTGAGGAGGCCCGGGTTTTCGAGCTCTTCGTACGCGGCCCGAAAACGGAGCTTGAACAGCTCGTCGCGCGCGCGTTCGATCTCGATATCGATTTCGTCCTGGGTCAGTTCCCTGATATCCTTGGCATCCATCTCGCTTACTCCTCCCGCACCACGAACCGGGTCCTCACCGGCAGCTTCGCGGCGGCCAGATCCATGGCTCGCCGGGCGATGCTTTCTTCGACACCCTCCAGCTCGAACATCACCCGACCCGGCTTGACGGGGGCCACCCAGCCCTCGGGGTTGCCCTTACCCTTTCCCATCCGCGTCTCGGCCGGCTTGGACGTGATCGGCTTGTCGGGGAAGATCCGAATCCAGACCTTTCCGCCTCGCTTGATATGCCGGGTCATGGCTACACGGGCCGCCTCGATCTGGCGGTTCGTGATCCACCCGGCATCCAGCGTCTGCAAACCGTAGTCTCCGAAGGCCACCGTGTTGCCACGCATTGCGTTGCCACGGATCTTGCCCTTCTGCTGCTTCCGGTACTTTACGCGTTTTGGTTGAAGCATCGTCCTATATCTCCAGCCGTCTCAATCTCTGCCGTGGCTCTACTTGGCACCGCCGGCGGTGTACGTCTGGCCGCGGCGGTCGTCCTTGACCTCGCCGCGGTAGATCCAGACCTTCACACCGATGCAGCCGTACGTGGTCTTCGCCATGCATTCGGCGTAATCGATGTCCGCGCGCATCGTGTGAAGCGGCACGCGGCCCTCGTGATATCCCTCAGTGCGCGCGATCTCCGCACCTCCCAGCCGTCCACCACACTGCACCTTGACGCCTTCCGCTCCCGCCCTGGTAGCCGCCTGCATGGCCCGCTTCATGGCCCGCCGGAAGCCGATACGCTGCTTCAGCTGGTGGGCGATGCTGTTCGCGACCAACTGGGCGCTGACCTCCGGCCGCTTGATCTCCTCGACGTTGATCGAGACCTCGGAGTCGGTGAGCAGCGCGAGCTCGTCGCGCAGCTTGTCCACCTCGGCGCCTCGCTTGCCGATTACGACGCCGGGGCGACCGGTGTGAACCGTCACGACGATCTTCGTCGGCTTGCGCTCGATTTCGATTTCGGCCACCGCCGCGTGATCCAGCCTCGCGTGCAAGTACTTCCGCAGCTTTTCATCCTCGGCGAGCAGAGCCGGAAAATCGCGCCCGTTCGCGTACCACCGAGACTTCCAGGGCTTCACGAGCCCCAGTCTGAAGCCGTACGGATGTGTCTTCTGGCCCACGGTTACTCCTTTTTGTCCACGACGACGGTGACGTGACTCATGCGCTTGCGAATCGGTGAGGCGCGACCCATGCCGGCGGCCCGGTAACGACGGAGCGTTGGCCCCTCGTTCACCCAGGCTTCCTTGACGTAGAGGTCGTCCACGTCCAGCACCTCGCCCTGCTGGTCGGCCTTGTAGACCGCGTTGGCGACGGCTGACCGCAGCGCCTTGTCGATCGGCTCCGACGCGCCCTTCTTCGAAAACTGGAGAATCGAATAGGCGTCATTCACGTCGGCGTTGCGGATCTGGTCGATCACCAGCCGCATTTTCCTGGCCGACATCCGGATTCTCTTCGAGACTGCTCGCGCTTCCATCTCGCTATCCCCTGGCTTCCGTTACCCGGCCCTACAGACGGGCCCGCTTGTCGGCGAGCTTGCCGCCGTGACCCCGGAA
>JABDQB010000095.1 GCA_013042495.1 Gemmatimonadota bacterium | reverse complement strand
CGTCGGGATCGACGTGGAGCGGTCCAGGGGCACGAGGCCCGATTCCGCGAAATCCCGGCGCACGGACTCGCCGGTCGTGATGACCCAGTCGGCCTGGCCGTATAGCAGTGAGTGAAGCGGTCCCGGCCTGACGGGTGCCGAGATATGGCGGCTACGCACCAGCGCTCGCGGACGCCCCCCAAGGAGCCGCGCGAGGGCCGCCGTCCAGCTGTCCGCCGAGCTGTGCGAGTTCACCACATCCGGCTGCAGGCGGTTCACGATCGAAGCGAGGGCCCGGGCGGTCGCCGGCAGTAGTGACCTTCGAAAGGACAGCGGGATGACCTCGAGACCCGCCGCCGCGGCGCGCCTTGCCAGGACCCCGCTCGCCGGAGTGACCAGCCGCACGTCATGCCCCCGCTCACGCATGCCGAGGCTCTCGGCCAGCACGCGACGTTCCTGTCCGCCCATGACCGTCGACGATTCTGTGTGTACGATGCGCACGGCCGATCCATTCGATTCGGGAAACGCAACGTTGACATCCGACCTTGCGACGCACAATACGAAGGCTAGACGACGCTACCGCGAGAAGCGTGGCGCCCCGTTCACAGGCCGATTCAACAAGGAAGCGAGTCATGACGGACGAGTCGACGATGACGCCGCGCAAGGCGACCCTGCGCTGCGCCTTCTGCCTCAAGCTGAACCGCGTAGACCTCGACCGGGCTGCCGACCGCCCCGTTTGCGGGGATTGCGCCCGCCCCTTTCTTCTCGACCGGCCCGTGAAGATCAGCGGTGAGGACCTGGACCGGGTCGTCAGGGAAACCACAGTCCCGGTCCTGGTGGACTTCTACGCCGACTGGTGCGGGCCCTGCAAGATCATGGCGCCCGTGCTGGACGAATTGGCCGCGGACCATGTGGGAGAACTTCTGGTAGCCAAACTCGACACGGACGCGTACCCACAGGTCTCGGCCTCCCTCGGAATCCGCGGGATTCCCACTCTGATTCTCTACCGTGGCGGAGTCGAGGCGGCTCGTGAGACGGGGGCCGTCCCCCGGAGTGCGCTGGACCAGATGCTGGTCGCCCCGTGAGCGGAGACTGGCTCGGCATGCTCGACCGGGAGCTCCCAGGTCAGCGTCGTGGTTGAACGTCCCCTCCGCTTGTCACGACCCGACGGAGTCGACTATTCTGGCAACGTGGATATGCGTCTCCTCGACCCCCGGACCCGGAGGGTGCCTTGACCTGGTTCCTGATTATCCTGGCGATCGTCGCCGTCATCGGCGTCACGATCTACAACTCGCTCGTGAAGCTTCGGACCGTATCGCGAGGCGCGTGGGCTGACATCGACGTCCAGCTCAAGCGCCGTTGGGACCTGATCCCAAATCTCGTCGAGACGGTTCAGGGGTACGCCGGCCACGAGCGAGACACGCTGGAAGCCGTCATCAACGCGCGAAACCGGGCCATGTCCGCGTCCGGACCCGCGGACAAGGCCCAGGCCGAGAACATGCTGAGTGGGACCCTCAAGTCCTTGTTCGCCCTGTCCGAGGCCTATCCTCAGCTCCGGGCCGTCGAGAGCTTCACGAGTCTTCAGAACACGCTGGGCGAGATCGAAGACGCCGTGCAGAACTCGAGGCGGTACTACAACGCGGTGGTTCGCGACTACAACATCAAGGTGGAGCAGTTCCCTTCCGTGCTGGTGGCCAACGCGTTCCGGTTCCAGAAGGAGGAATTCTTCGAGCTGGACGAGGAGGAACAGCGGGACGCCCCTGAGGTCAGTTTCGGCGACAGCGGCAGCTGATGCGGGGGTGCACCTGGTGATCAAGACACACTCTGGCCTTTGGCGTTGTCTGGCGCTCGCCACCGCGAGCGCGGCGTTGCTGTCCACACCCTCCGGGCTGCCAGCGACAGACGCCGCCGACGCGTCCGATGCGGCAGCGACCGTCCGATCCTGGTACGTCGAGGACTTTCACGCTGAAGTCAGAGTCGGGCGCGACGGAGACGTGGAGGTCATCGAGACTCTCAGGGTGCGATTCGAGGGATCCTACAACGGGATCTTTCGCACGATTCCGATTCAGTATCGGACGAGAGCCAACCTGAACTACACGCTTGGCCTCGAGGTGCAGGGCGTAGAGGACGGGGCGGGCCAGGACCTCCGGTACGAGACCAGCCGCGAGCGCCATTATCGAAAGATCAAGGTGTGGGTGCCAGGAGCGTCGAACGCCGTTCGCACAGTGGTCATCCGGTACCGGGTAGACAACGCGATTCGGTTCTTCCAGGAAGACGATCTGGCGTGGGATGAACTTTACTGGAACGTCACGGGGGACGAGTGGCCGGTCCCGATCGAACGAGCCAGCGTCCGGGTGCGACTCCCCGCCATGGTGACGGGGATTCGCGCGCGCGGCTTCACGGGTCGCTACGGTTCCACGGAGGAATCGGTCGAGGTGGACGTTTCCGACTTCGAGGTTGACGTGCGGTCCGCCCGCGGGCTCGGAATCCACGAGGGGCTCACGGTCGCGATCGCGTGGGACTCGTTCATCACCCGGGCGAGTGCCGGCGCCGGGGACGTTCTCGAGCCAGCTGAAGCCGTGTCGGGAGAGTATCTGATTCGCCGACCGACCTGGTGGGACCGGCTCCTGAGGTTCTTCCGGAGCAATTGGCCGCTGCTGATCCCCCTCCTGGCCCTCTTCGCCATGCGGCACCTCTGGATGCGGCACGGACGGGACCCGAAGCGGAGGCCCATCGCTCCGATGTACGAGCCGCCGGCGGGACTCACCCCGTCTGAGGTGGGTACGCTCGTCGACAATCGGGCCGACCTCAGGGACGTGACGGCCATTCTGGTCGATCTCGCGGTCCGCGGATACCTCGTCATCGAGGAGACGGAACAGGACAAGTTCCTCGGACTGATCAAGGAGCAGGATTACGTCCTGGAGCTGCAGAAGGCCGGGCCCGACCTGCACGGGCTGAAGAGTCACGAATCCAAGCTTCTGCGAGCCGTGTTCGGCTCGCCGACTGCCGGCGACAGGGTCCACATGTCAGACCTCGAGAACGAGTTCTACAAGGACTTGCCAGGCATCAAGGAACGGATCTTCGACGAGCTGATGAAGCTCAAGTACTATCGAACCAGACCCGATCGTGTGCTCGCCGTTTGGATCGGCATCGCGATCGCCACGGGAGTGCTCGTGGCTCTGGGGGGCTCGGCGCTCTCGATTCGATTCGGGATGGCCCCTCTTACGACCGTAATCGCCGGCGTCCTGACCGGCTTCACGGTCATGGCCTTCGGGGTATTCATGCCGGCTCGTACGGTGGCCGGCACGCGGGCGCTGGAAGCGGCGCTCGGCTTCGAGGAGTTCCTGCAGCGCGTCGATTCTGACCGGTTCAAGAAGATGATCACCGGTCCCGAGATGTTCGAGCGCTATCTGCCCTATGCCATGGCGCTCGCCGTCGAGAAGAAATGGGCGGCTGCCTTCGCGGACATCTACCGGGAGCCACCTGACTGGTATCGGGGCACGGGACATCGGGGCTTTCACCCGACGGTCTTCGTCGGGGACCTCTCCGGCATGACGCAACATGCCGCCACGGCCATGACTTCGGCGCCCCGCAGCTCAGGCGGATCGGGCTTCTCGGGCGGCGGAAGCGGAGGTTTCTCCGGTGGTGGATTCGGAGGCGGCGGAGGCGGCGCGTTCTGAGGGACCCCATCACCTGAAGCGCGGAGGCGCCGCGGCATGTACTTTGGCGGCGTCGGCGGCAGGGCCCGGGGTGGGCACCTGCCGATTCATGGTTCTACGTGGAAGGCATGGATACGGAGGAAGTGATGTCATTTTGGTGTGGCAATAGAATCGTGGTGCGGGGAGCGCTCTTCGCCGGACTCGCCCTGCTCACTGCATCGGCTGCGTCGGCC
>JABDQB010000143.1 GCA_013042495.1 Gemmatimonadota bacterium | reverse complement strand
TCCCAAGCCCACCCGGGCGCTGCCGGACGTTCTGACCTATGCGGAAGTCGAGGCCATCATGGATACCGCGGGCGCGCTGTCGCCCGATGCCTACGCCAACGCTTCGCGCGATGCCGCGATGTTGGAGACCCTTTACGGAGCTGGTCTAAGGATATCGGAATTGATCGGATTGCGAGTGCGTGACTTGTCTCTTGAGGACGGACTGGTTTCCGTGCACGGTAAGGGCGACAGACACCGAATCGTGCCGCTCGGAGGTCGTGCGGTCAGGGTGCTGCAGCGCTACCTTCGGGAGAGACGGCCGGACCTCGACCGCGGTCGGTCGGACGGAGTCGTCTTCCTGAACCAGCACGGGCGACCATTGAGTCGCATGGGTGCCTGGAAGATCGTGGGCAAGCACGTGCGAAACGCAGGCATCGAGAAGCGGGTCACGCCCCACACCTTCAGGCATAGCTTTGCCACGCACTTGCTGGAGGGAGGGGCCGACCTGGTCGCCGTCCAGGAAATGTTGGGGCACGCAGATATCTCTACGACTCAGATCTATACTCATGTTGACCGCCGATACTTGCAGGAAGAACATCGCCAGCACCATCCGCGGGGCTAGCACCGGGTGAGTGTCGTTTCGCGCGTGCTCAGCCTGTCCCGAAACCGGCAATCCGTCCGCCGGTTCGCCGATCGGCCCATACCTTCAGAGATCCTGCTCCGCGTGCTGGAGTGCGGGAGATACGCCCCGTCCGCCCGCGAGGACCAACCGTGGCGCTTCGTCGTGGTTCAGGATGCGATGACGCGACACCGAATCGCGCGAGCGGTGTTCCAGGGCGATCTGATCCGCACGGCACCGGCGTTGGTCGTCGGATGCGCCCGGGTCCACTCCAACATCGCCGGCAGCGGTCGACCGAGCCATCCGATCGATCTCGCGGCAGCGACCCAAGCGATGGTTCTTGGAGCCGCCGACATGAGCCTCGCGACCGCGTGGATCACCGGGTTTCGCGAGGCTGAGATCCGTGAGATTCTGGCTATTCCAGGGGATATCCCGGTGGTCACCATCCTGGCACTCGGATACCCGGACGGGTTTCAGCGTCTGGCCGTCCGCCGAGATGAGGACTTGTCCATCGCTTGGGACCGGTGGAACACCACCGGGTCGGGGGCGGGGTCATGAGAGGACACCGGCGTCGCTGTCTCCGGGCGGTTCTGGCCTTGTTCATGGCCGGCGCCGTGTATGCTCCGTCTGTACGCTCCCAGGAGGTCACGTTTTATCCTCGGAAGGGGAACGCCCTCGACGCGAGCCTGGCCGATTTCGTGGCGCGCGGGACCGCTGAAGTGTGGACGCGGGACACGGTTGTGGCTTCCGACGGCCGCGTGGTGCGCGATCTTCTGGTACTCGAGGCCCAGGTGAGGCTGTCCGGGACGGTCGACGGCGACATCTACGTGGTCGATGGAGACCTGTTCCTCAGACCGGGGGCGCAGGTGCGGGGAGACATCGTGGTCATGAGTGGCGGGTACTACGGATCCGGCATGGCGACCGTGGACGGAGACATCACGTGGCGTCCCGCGGAACGGTACTCGGTCTTTCCGGTCGGAGGAGGATTCGAGATTCGTCCGGTGATCGACATTCCGGACGTCGTCGATCTTCACGGTTTGCATGGTCTCGAGGCTCCCACGTATCAACGCGTCGATGCCGTCACTCTGGCCTGGGGGGTCACGTTCAGGGCGGCTGCCTGGGCGTGGCAGCCGACGCTCGAGCTGGTCGCGCGGTACAGATCGGGTCAGGGCCGGCTCGAGGGCACGGTGCGCCAGTTCTGGCACCCCGGCCCCGTCGAATTCGGGATCGAAGCCGAACGTGCGACGCGCACGAATGAGGGTTGGATTCGCGGCCCCGTGTCGAATTCTCTCTCCTACCTTTTCCTCGGCGATGATTTCAGGAACTACTACGGGGCGGACCGGGTCGCTTTCGTCCTGCGCGGGGCAGGGGACCGGTCGTGGACTCCGTGGCTCCGAGTCGAGTGGGAAGACGCCTGGAGCCGCAATGCGGGGGACCACTTCACGGTGTTCGGTTCGGACGAGGTGCGGGAGAATGTGCCGGTTGACGACGGAGAAACCTGGAGGGCCACGCTGGCGGTCTCGGCCGACCAGCGCACGGGCGAGAATGGACAGCTCGTTGGGCGGGTGCTGCTGGAGGGAGCTGATTCCACCCTGGCGGGCGACTTCTCGTATTTGCTGGGTGAGATCACGGCCCGGTGGCGGACGCCGGGCTTCGGCTCGCACGAAGTGGACTTGTTTGCCCTGGCCCGCGGCGATCTGGCGGGTACCCTTCCGCCCCAGCGGTGGACGGGATTTGGCGGCCGGGCGACCCTGCCCACCTACACGGTGATGGAGTTTGCGGGTCCTCGCGTCGTCTACGGCCACGTCGGGTACGCAATCCCGATCGAGCGACTCAGGGCTGGTGGACTGGGGGCGCTGGACGTGTTCGCGCGTGTGAGCGCCGGGCGGGCCTGGGAGAAAGACAATTCGCCGGACTGGCGAGTCAATCTGGTGGCCGGGCTGCGCTTCTGGGTTCTGGAGGGCGGGGTGGCCGTCAACCCCGATTCCAGCGGGGGTGACGTGAGAGGCTACGCGATCTTCAGGTTTCCCGGGGATCTCTGAACGAGGGCCTTTGACAGCGACTTCTGCCACGGATTACTTTACGGAGCGTGAATTTACCGCCGACACGCATCCGATTTCGGCCCTTTGCGGTCGCCTCTGCCTCCGGGCACAGACAGTGCGTCGACGTCTCTTCCACGGCCGTGTACCCCGTCCAAGGCCAGACCCGCCGGGGGCGCGCCTTATCGACCCGAAAGTGAGAGCTCATGCCTGACACGCCCTCGGCGGATACGAAATACATCTTCGTCACGGGAGGAGTCGTGTCCTCCCTCGGCAAGGGGATCGCGGCGGCTTCCATCGGCCGCTTGCTCGTTGAGCGAGGGCTCGCAGTGACGATTCAGAAGTTTGATCCCTACATCAATGTCGACCCCGGGACGATGTCGCCGTTTCAACACGGCGAGGTGTACGTCACCGATGACGGGGCCGAGACGGACCTGGATCTGGGTCACTACGAGAGGTTCATCAACGAATCCTTGTCGCAGGCGAACAACGTCACGACGGGCCGGATTTACCAGAACATCATCACGAAGGAGCGCCGTGGGGACTTCCTGGGCGCGACGGTCCAGGTCATTCCGCACGTCACCGACGAGATCAAGTCCTACATACAGATGCTCGCTCCCGGCCACGACGTCGTGATTACCGAGGTCGGAGGCACGGTCGGTGATATCGAGTCGCTGCCGTTCCTGGAGGCGATTCGCCAGTTCAGGCAGGACGTGGGCTGGAAGAACACGGTCCTGGTTCACCTGACACTGGTTCCCTATATCGCGGCGGCAGGCGAGCTCAAGACCAAACCCACCCAGCACTCGGTGCGCGAGCTCATGGAGATCGGACTCCAGCCCGACATCCTGATCTGCCGCACGGAGTGGCCGTTGCCCGAGGAGGTGCGCAGGAAAGTCGCCCGGTTCTGCAACGTGGACATCCGGGACGTGATCGAAAGTCGCGACATGGACACGATTTACGAGGTGCCCCTCCGCTTCAGGGAACAGCGTCTCGATGATCGCATCATCGATCACCTCGCGCTGCGGACCCCGAACCCTGACTTGAGCTCGTGGGAGACCATGGTCGAGCGCATCAAGCACCCGGGTCGGGGCGAAGTTCGTGTCGCCGTCGTCGGGAAATACACCTCTCTGGTCGACTCGTACAAGTCCATTCAGGAGGCGTTGATCCACGGAGGAATTGCGAACGACGTGGGTGTGCGGATCGATTGGCTATCGTCAGAGGCCATGGATTCGCAGGGATCGGATGCGCTGACTCCATACGACGGCGTGCTCATACCGGGCGGATTCGGGCAACGCGGAGTCGAGGGAATGGTCGACACCGTCCGCTACCTTCGTGAGGCGGAGGTTCCATTTCTCGGGATCTGTCTCGGGCTGCAATGCGCCATCATCGAACTGTCCCGGAATGTGTGCGGATTGGCCGGTGCGGATTCCGCCGAGTTCGAGCCGGAGACTCCGCATCCCGTCATCTCTCTGCTGGATTCCCAGATGAAGGTCACCATGAAGGGTGGCACGATGAGACTCGGTGCCTATCCCGCCCACCTGGTTGAGGGAAGCCGGGTCAGGGAGATCTACGGCGTGGACGAAATCTCGGAACGCCACCGTCACCGCTACGAGGTGAATAACGAATACCGTGATGCGCTGGCAGGTGGAGGGCTGGGATTCTGTGGGCTCTCTCCAGAAGGGGGTCTCGTCGAGATCATCGAACTGCCGGATCATCCTTTCTTCGTCGCCACGCAGTTCCATCCGGAGCTCAAGTCTCGTCCAACCCGGGCACATCCCCTCTTCGCCGCGTTCATCGGGGCGGCGGTCAACCATCGCCAGGGACGGCCTCCGATTCAGCCCGGAGACGCCGACGCCCGAACGGACATGGCCACGGCTGGCCGGGAATGAGCATCCTGGCCCCCGCCGGGGGGTTCCTCCTCATCGCCGGGCCGTGTCTGCTGGAGGATGACGCCCTCAACATCCGGGTCGCCGAAGGCGTGCGCGAAGTGGCCGGACGACTGGGCGTCTCCGCCATCTTCAAGGCGTCTTTTGACAAGGCGAATCGCACCAGTGCCGCGTCGCCTCGTGGACCCGGCCTGGACGAGGGACTCGAGCGGTTGGCTTCCGTGCGGCGGGCGACGGGCCTGCCGGTGCTGACCGACATCCATGACCCGGGGCAGGCAGGAGCCGTGGGGCAGGGCGTCGATGCGATCCAGATCCCGGCCTTTCTGTGCCGGCAGACCGATCTCCTGACCGCCGCAGGAGGCACGGGCCTCCCGGTCAACATCAAGAAAGGGCAGTGGCTCGCTCCCGAAGACATGCGATATCCCGTGCAGAAGGTTCGGGAAGCCGGGTCCCCCGCGGTCAGCGTGACCGAGCGCGGAACTGCGTTTGGCTACGGTCGCTGGATCGTGGATATGAGGAGTTTCGCGATCATGCGGGAAGTATGCTCGTGTCCGGCGCTGTTCGATGCCACGCATTCGGTGCAGTTGCCGGGAGCGGGCGGGGGCGGTGCGTCGAGCGGGGGAGAGCCCCGGTGGATCGAGACTCTTGCCCGTGCCGCCGTCGCGGCCGGCGCGGATGGGGTGTTCGTGGAAACCCACCCCGATCCGGGAAACGCGCCGTCGGACGGAGCCAACATGCTTCCGTTGGATCGACTGCAGGGACTGCTCGAGGGGCTGCTGGCCATCCGCGAGGCTCGTGACGGGGCTACGGGTGAATCGGCATGAGCTCGATATCAGCCGAGAGCGCCCGGAAAGTAAGGGTGGTCCTGCTGGACGTGGACGGCGTGATGACGGATGGGGGACTCTATTACTCCGCCAGTGATCGAGGAGAGGCGGAAGGACGCCGATTCCATGTGCATGACGGGCTTGCCGTACACATGCTTCGGCGGGCGGGCGTAGAGGTGGCCGTCGTGTCAGGCAAGATTTCAGCGCCGGTACGTAAGCGCGCCGAATCACTGGGCATCGTCGAGATCCACCAGGTCTCCGCGTTCGGTAAGCTGGAGGCGGTGGACGGCATTCTCCGGCGCCTCGGCGCGACCTGGGACGAGGCAGCGTTTCTGGCTGACGACCTTGCGGATCTTCCGGTGCTCCGCGAGGTAGGGCTACCGGCGGCCGTAGCGAACGCTGTCCCGGAAGTGAGGGAGGCTGCGGGCTGGCTGGGCGAGGTGCCCGGAGGGGCCGGCGCCGTGCGAGAGTTCGCCGAGGCACTGCTCAAGGGGCGTGGGGAATGGGCGTCCCTTGTCGAGGGATATGTCGCGGAGTGCGTGGAGCACTGGAGGTCGAAACAGGGTGAGTGAGGAGACAGCCGGTCGTACGCACGATTCGCGCATCATCGAGCGAGGTCGAGAAGTACTTCGCATCGAGAGCGAGAGCGTGGCCGCGATGGCCGCACGCCTCGGGGCGGACTTTGCAGAGGCCGTGGAAGCGATCGCTGGAACCTCGGGGCGTGTGGTCGTCACCGGTATCGGAAAATCAGGAATCGTAGGTAGGAAACTCGCATCGACGTTTTCCTCGACGGGCACGCCGGCGATCTTTCTCCACCCGGTCGAGGCGGCGCACGGAGACGTGGGCATGCTCGTCCGGGGAGACCTCCTGCTGGCCATCTCGAAAAGCGGTAAGTCGGCGGAGGTGGAGAGCCTGTTGCCCGTGATCGCGCGTCTGGGAATTCCCGTCGTCGTGATGACCGCTGAACCGGCCTCGACGCTCGCGGCGCGGGCGGACGTCGTCCTGGATGTCGGCGTGCAGGTCGAGGCGTGCCCGCACGATCTGGCGCCCACGGCGAGCAGCACCGCGTCGCTCGCGATGGGAGACGCGCTGGCGATGGCCGTGTCAGAGCTCAGAGGCTTCGGTCCGGAGGACTTCGCCCGGCTGCACCCGGGCGGAGACCTGGGAAGACGTCTTACGCTCACCGTCAGGGACGTGATGGTCACCGACACCGCCGACGTCCCTCGCCTCGGCCAGGACGGCGATCTCGCGGCGGCCATGCATCAGATCGCCCATCAGCAGGGTACCGTGCCCATCGTCGACGAGCGGTCGAGAGTTATCGGAGTCATCACGGCCGGTGACCTGACCCGATACGCCGATCAGAACCCTGATTTTCTCTCGCACACCGTCGACCGGGCCATGAACCGGTCTCCGAAGACGATTGCACCGGGGCAAATGGCCACGGCGGCATTGGCCAGTATGCAGGAATACGGGATCATGGCGCTGCCGGTGGTGGACGGTGAGCGGCAGCTGCTTGGGATGGTTCACCTGCACGACCTGCTACGAGCGAGGCTCACGTGAGCGGGCCCGCCGGACCTCCCGGTGTCCGGTCATTGGGTGCGATATGCCTGGCGCTCGGTTCGCTGGCGATAGGTGGCTGTGAGAAGGAGAGCCAGAAGCCGCTGGCGTCCGATACCCTCCTGGGACTTGAAGCCGACCAGGTGCTGGTAGGGGTCGAGATGAACCTCACACGCGCAGGCGTACGAAACGCCGTTCTGGTGGCCGACACCGCTTTCAGCTTTCAGGAGGAGGGTTTGCTCCAACTCCGAAACCTGGTCATCACCTTCTACGGAGCGTCCGGGCTTGAAGAGGGCGTGCTGACCGGCCGGGAAGGCGAGTATCGCTTCGAATCCGGCGATGTCGAGGTCACGGGCGAGGTCGAGGTCACCGAGGCGGTCGGATCCAAGCGTCTCGTCACCGATCGCTTGCGATACGCCGCGGAAGCGGATTCGCTCTACGGGGATACCGCGTTTGTACTGTACCGCCCGGGCCTCGAGATGCGAGGGGCCAGCTTCGTCAGCGATGCGCAACTCGAGAACGTGCAGAGCCTGAATCCCAGCTTCGTATCGCAGGGAGACCCGACCTCTGCGGCGGGCGCGCCGCCGGAATGACCTCGAGCCCGATCACGCGCTCCCGGCTACTGCTCGGCTTCCTCACCGTGCTGGCTGCCCCTGGTGAGGCTTCCGCTCAGTCGGCTCCCAGCTGCCAGCTCCGCGTGCGGGTCGTCGCCGCGGCTGGCGCGCGCGATCAGCCGAGGAGCAACATGCTGGCCATTCCAGGAGTCGAGGGAAGGTATGCCATGCACCTGGGTGGAGGCCTGGTGACCGGTAGGTGCGGGGACGCCACCATGACGGGAGACAGCGCCATACATCTGGAACACGTGGCCGAGGCTCGGATGATCGGTTCGGTCCGGTACCGCGACACGACGCGCGTCCTGGACGCGGATACAGTCACCTACTATGGCCTGTCCGATCGAGTCATAGCCGTGAACGAGGTACGTCTGGAGCGCCTGGGGTCGGGGGCCACTCTCGAAGGCCCGCGCGTGGAGTTCCGCCGCACGCCTTTCCAGGGCAGCCGCACGCTCGCCACCGGAAGACCGCATATGACTTTGCCGACCGGAAGCCCCGGTTCCGAGCCTTTTCTGGTCGATTCCGACGAAGCCGAGTTTCTGGGAGAGGAGCGGGCGTTTGCGCGCGGCAACGTGGAGATTCACCGATCGGACCTCGACGCAACGGCCGACAGCGCCCGGTTCGATGCCGGGGGGTTGGGAGTTCTGTACGGACGCCCGGTCGTTCGCGGGGAGGGATTCGAGCTCACGGGAGACAGCGTACTTGCACGTTTCGCGAATGACGAGCTTCGGGAGGTGAGATCCTTCGGGGGAGCCTCGGCGAGCGGCCAGGACTTCGAGCTCCAGGCGGATCTCGTCACCGCCGAGGTCAGGGCGGGAGAGGTGGAGCGACTCTGGGCTTTCGGCGAGGGGCGGTCCATAGCGGCATCCGGCAGTTTCCAGCTCGCGGGAGACTCGATCGAGTTCTTCCTTTCAGCCGGGCGTATAGACTCGATCGCATCCGTGGGAACCGCCTCCTCGGTCGAGACCGAAGCGTACGTGCCGGGATCGACTCTGGTCGAGGCTGCCAAGGGTCTGGATCCGGGTTCGAACTGGCTTACGGGCGATACGATTCGGGCGTTCTTCTCTGCGCCCGCTGCCGAATCGCTCCTCCCGCCGTCGGAAACGAACCCAACGCCAGAGCGAGTGACGGCCACGGGAAGCGCGAGGTCGTTCTACGCGACAGTCCGCGATTCGGTGCGATCGGAGGCGCCGTCGAGGAACTACCTGCTCGGCGACCGGATCGAGGTGTTGTTCGAGGAGGGGGAGCCTGCGGAGGTGGTGGCCAAGCAAGGCATTGGCATCTACCTCGAGCCTTCGGACGAAGGAGGAGGCCGTTGAGCACGAGCAGCATCCTGCGCGCTGAGGGTCTGGTGAAGGCTTTTGGCAAGCGACGGGTCGTGGATGGGGTGGACCTCGAGGTGCGGCAGGGCGAGATCGTGGGCCTGCTCGGACCCAACGGAGCGGGGAAGACCACCACGTTCTACATGATCGTCGGGCTCTTGGGGGCGAATGCCGGCCGGGTCTACCTCGATCAGCAGGAGTTGACACGGGTTCCGATGTATCGCCGGGCGCGTGCTGGAATCGGCTATCTGTCGCAGGAACCCTCCATCTTCCGTCGTCTAACCGTCGAGCAGAACGTCATGGCCATCCTTCAGACCCTGGACATGACACGATCGGAACGACGCAAACGACTCGACGAGTTGCTCGATGAATTGTCGATGGCTCACCTTCGAAAGAGCAAGGCCGATTCGCTCTCGGGCGGCGAGCGGCGCCGGCTCGAGATTACGCGGGCACTGGTCACTCGCCCGAAGTTCATGCTTCTCGACGAGCCGTTTGCGGGGGTGGATCCCATCGCGGTCGACGACATCCAAC
>JABDQB010000092.1 GCA_013042495.1 Gemmatimonadota bacterium | reverse complement strand
GGCCGACGCCGGTATGCAGCCAACGGACGTGGACCTCGTTATCGTCGCGTGCCTGACCGAGCGTGAGATCGTGCCGAACGCGGCATGTACCGTCGCGGACATGCTCGGCATTCCCACGACGCCGGGTTTCGTTCTCAACGCCGCGTGTGCCGGGTTTCTCTACGCCCTGGCCGCGGGGCATGCTTTCGTCGTCGCGGGCGCCGCACGTAACGTCCTGGTCGTCTCGGGCGACTACCTGACGGGCATCACGGACTACTCCGATCCGAAGACAGCCGTCCTGTTCGGCGACGGGGCGGGAGCGGTCGTGCTCACTTCGGAGGCGGGACAGGGCCGCCTGCTGGCCGCGCCGTACACGACGGCCGACTACTCACCCAAACACCTGAATCTCACCGGTCAGGCGGTGATGAAGCCCGGTGACGAGGTCCCGAAGCTGAGTATGGGCGGAGGGCCCAACGTGCTCAGGAACGCGATCAAGACGATGGTCGCCGTCGCGGAACGCGCCCTGGAGCGAACGGATCTGGACTGGCCGGACGTGGACGTCGTAATCCCGCACCAGGCCAACAAACGGATCACCGTCGGGATCGAGAAGGCGCTGAAGCTTCCGAAAGGCCGGGTGATAGACGTCATCGAAACATACGGGAACGTGTCGGCGTCCACGGTTCCGATCGCCCTCGACGAGGCCCTCAGGGGGATCCATGGCCCGCTTCCCAAGAAGGCCAACATCGTGCTGACGGCGGTGGGCGGCGGATATACGAGCGGCGGGGCAGTGATCGAGTGGAACGGCGAGGCTGCATTCTGAGTCGCCTGGCGTCTCAAGCGGGCAGAACCGTGACCTCGACGGAGAGGATCTTCGGCAGGTGGCGGGTGATCTCCTGCCACCCGATTCCGTCGGCACTGCCAAACAGGTGGCCCGTGGACGTCCCGAAGTACACTCCGCACGGCGCAAGCCCGTCGGTCGCGAGTGCCTCGCGGAGGACCGTGACCCAGGCCTGTTCCTGGGGAAGGCCCTCGGCCAGCGCTTTCCAGGTCTGTCCCGCGTCAACGGTTTCGTAGACTCGGAGTCTTCCCTCGCATACGGCTCGAAGATGGCTGCTTTCTTCCGGGATCACCCAGCAACGATCCGGGTCCGACGGATCGAGACCCATCACGTAGCCGAAATCGCTGGGAAGACCATTCGTGATCTCGGTCCACGTATTTCCAGCGTCGTCCGTTCGATACGTGCCGCAGTGATTCTGCTGATACAGGCGCTTCGGTGACTCCGGGTGGAGCCGAACGCTATGGACGCACTGTCCGGCCTCGGGCCTGGTGTCGGCCAGGAACTCGGCCCGAACTCCTTCGTTGATCGCCGTCCAGGACCGTCCTCCATCTTCGGATCGATAGGTACCGCCGGCGGACACCGCGGCGAAGATACGGTCCGGGTCGGATCTGTCGACCTGGATCGAGTGCAGCGCCAGACCGCCCTTCGCGGGTTGCCACGCCGCGGCCGTCGGGTGCTCCTCGATGCTCGTGACACGTGCCCAGCTTTCTCCCTCGTCCAGTGAAACGAACAAAGCGGCCGGCTCGACGCCGGCATAGATGACTCCGGGCTCGGCGTCACCCCCTGGCGCCAGGTGCCAGATTGCCTCCACGGTGCGGTCGGAGCCTTCTGGAAACGTCGGACGGGACGCCAGCGGATCCCACGTCTTTCCAGCGTCGGTGGACCGGTACACGTGCGACCCCCACACCTCGTGCCGGACGGCGGCATAACCCATTCGTGGATCACGAGGGTCGAGGATCGCATGGTACACTTCGTAGCCCGCGATCGACGGTCCTTCCACGGTCCATTCCCGCCGGTCTTCGTCGGACGTGGCTCGGAACAGTCCGCGGCGTGTGCCGATCAGGACCAGGACCTGGCGACTCACGACCAGTCTCCGGGGAGCGGAATCACTTCGACGATCTCCCCAGCCTCGACCTCGGTGCGTCCCTCGGGAATGATGAGCAGGCCGTCGGCGGCGCTCATGGACGTCAGGATACCCGAGCCCTGGGGTCCGGTGAGCTCGACTTCCGGAAGGTCGCCGGCAACGCGAGTCAGGAGCACGCGGTAGAAATGGGTCAGGTCGGCCGACGAGGAGATCGCCTTCCTGGCCCGCGCCACGACCCGCGGTGCCTCCGGGTGACGATGCCCCATCATCTTTCGGAGCGCCGGTCGCAGGAAGACCTCGAACGTGACCATCGCCGAAACAGGATTCCCGGGGAGGCCCCAGAACGGTCGGCCGTCCAGAAGGCCGAACGTGAGAGGACTGCCGGGCCGAATGCTCGCGCGCCAGAACAGACGCCGCATCCCCATGCCGTCCAGCGCCGCCTTCACCTGATCGTGGTCTCCCACGCTGACACCGGCCGAGGAGATTACCGCATCGCAGTCGGCCGCAGCATCGAGACAACGACGCACGTCGTCCGCGTCGTCACGGGCAATGCCAAGAGGCACCGGTTCAGCGCCGACGGTTAGGATCTGTGCCGCGAGGGCGTGCCCGTTCGAGTTCATGATACGTCTTCCGGCTCTGACTTCCGCCACCTCATCGAAGTCCGCCAGTTCATTTCCATTGGAGAGTACGCCCACCCGGGGTCGCCTGCGCACGGCTACATCGACCATACCCTGCATGGCCAAAACGCCCACGGTCGCCGGGGTGACGGCGGCTCCACGGCGGAGCACGATCTCACCTTCTTCGATATCCTCGCCACGGCGCCGGATGTTCCGCTCGGCGTCGGTCGCCTGGTTGACGATCACCTCCTGCGGTGAGACTTCCCTCGTGTGCTCTACTCGAACCACACCCGAGGCGCCCTCGGGGACGGGTGCTCCGGTCATGACGCGGGCCACCGTTCCCCGCGCGAGCGGCCCGGAGGGGAAGGAGCCCGCGGGGATGTCATCGGAGACGGGCAGGCTGACAGGGCTCTCGGGGGTCGCGCCCCGGACGTCGTCCGCATGGACCGCGAATCCGTCCATGGCGCTGTTGTCCCATGGCGGATGGAATACGGTGGCCGTGACGTCCTCGGCGAGGGCACAGCCGAGGGCCCACGTCGCGTTGCGGCGCTCGATGGGCATCGGATGACAGTGGGCGAGAATCGTCTCCAGCGCTTCGCGCCATCCCAGCCAGTCCGCCTCCGGGTCGCGCATGGATCCGCCGACGGCTCGACGGCTCATGGCGCGTCCTCGCGATACATGGGCCATCCCGGTTCGACGCTTCGCCTGTACAGGGACAACTGCTCGATGATGAGATCTTCCAGGGCTTCGGTCACGCTCCCGCTCACATCGTAGCCGTTGACCATGAGGGAAAACACGAGGGTCTCCCCGCTTCCATCGGTCAGATAACCGGAGAGTGCCCGGGCCGATGCGAGCGACCCGGTCTTGGCCCTGACGTTTTCCTCGGCCGGCGTTCCGGACAGGCGACGCCGCAGCGTACCGTCCACGGCGGCGACAGGCAGGCCGTCGAAGAACACCCGGTACTGAGGGTGCCGCCACATCGCTCTCAACAGCCGGGCCATGGCGTTGGGCGCGATCCGGTTGTAACGCGAAAGGCCGGATCCGTCAGACAGGGATATGGCCCCGGACTCGATTCCCCAGCCTGCAAGCACCCCTTCGGCAACGGCCAATCCGGCTGATGCCGTTCCGTCTCCCGAACTCTCCCTGCCCACGGTGCGCAGCATCGACTCGGCCATCTGGTTGTCACTCGGCTTCAGCATTTCGGCGACCGCCGCCCCGAGGGAGTCCGATTCCACTACGTGCGACCATGCGAGGCCGGTCGGGCGCTCGTCGTCGCGCGCTCGTCGAATCTCCCCATCGACTTCGACTCCGCCGGCCTCAAGCGACCGCCCAAGGTGCGCAAGCAGATACAGAGTGGGATGGTGTGTGGCCAGGTGGAGGGGCACAGTGTCGGAAGCTGGTATCCAGCCGGTCATCAGGACGTCGCCCCCCTCCGGCGGCGGCTCGTACTGTAGACGTACTTCGGATCCGGGCGCCCCTGTCCTCACCTTCACGACCAGCGGCAGCGGCGGACCCGGCCGTAGCAGCTCGAAGCGCGCAGGTTCGCCGGCGTCGCTACCCGCTACCAGGCGGGCGCGCACGGTGTTCGGGCGCACTTGCAGGCCGGACACGCCGGAGGCCCAATAAGCGTATATCTCGTGCCAGAACCACCCCTCCCCCCATTGCGGCCCGCCGAACGCCCGGTCATCGCCGATCACGTCTCCCGTGATTCTGCGCACACCCGCCCGCCTGAGGAGGCCGGGCCACGATGCCACGGCCTCTCGGGTGAGCCATGGGTCTCCGCCACCTACGATCCACAGGTCGCCGTCGAGCACCCCGTCAGAGATCGCGCCGTCCGCGGCGAGCGATGTCTCCCACCGGTACGACGGCCCGAGGACGTCGAGCGCAACGGCGGCCGTGACGATCTTGGTATTGCTGGCCGGCACGAACAGCTTCTGGCCCTGGGCTTCGTAGAGCACCTCGCCAGTCTCGGCGACCTGGACCACGAGGCCAACCTGGGCGCGCACCAGTGCAGGATCATCCAGAATCCGATCGAGCCTCGCTGCCAGCGCGACCGGAGAGTCGAGGGCCGTGGAGTAGCCAGAGCCTTCGATGCGGGCAGGCTCCTGGCCGTGGACCGTCAGCGGTACGCCGAGCGCCAGGACGAGCGCGGCGAGCCTGAGCCAATCCCCCGGACTCGTTCTTCCGGCGGGAAGGCCGGCCACGTTCCTCATCCGACCCTTGCTCATTCTTCCTCCTTGGCCGAGGTCTTCCCGTCAGGTCCCGCTTCCGCCGCTCGCAGCCCCGCAAGCAGGGCGTCGGCACGCAGGTGGTCCTGCGGTCGATTGACGTTGAAGAACATCGTATCCGGATCGCCGTGCGACGAAACCTCGGTCAGGTCCATGATCCGCAGGTCGACGTCCGGGAAGAACGAGACGACCGCTCGATCGCCCCTCGAGACTGCGGCCTCGATCGCCGGGAGGCACCCCACGCCGTACGCCGCGCACAGGGGCTCGAAACCTCGTGGTCCGCGGCTGGCGGGCAAGATCGCCGCGTCGGCGTCGAGGCGCCCGGCCAGTTCGCCGATGAGCGACCCGGGAACGAATGGCATATCGGTGGCAAGAACGATCGCCCCCTCCAGGCCCTCCTCTTCCGCCCAGGCGACAGCCGTGTGCAGCCCGCCGAGCGGACCTATTCCCGCGACTCGATCAGGTCGGACCGGAAGATCCTCCGACCGGTGCTTGTCGACATCGTTGGCCACGACCACGACGCGGCTGGCCTCCGAGCGCAGAGTCCGCGCCGCCCGCCGCACCAGGGAGGTGCCACCCAGCTCCGCGAACGCCTTGTCCGAACCGTACCGGGTACTTCGGCCGCCCGCGAGCACGACGCCGAGCAGCTGCCGACGGGGGCGCACGATCATTCGGCCTCGCCAGTCGGCCAGTAGTAGTGGGGCACTTCGCGCCGGGCTCGGCCCACGAGAACCAGTCCGTGTGATCCGGCCACGGTGGCCGCGAGCTCTGTCGGTACGGAACGCGAGACGAGGGCCCCTACACCTGCCCGGCACGCCTTGACCGCCATGGCGCCCGAGATGCGCGCGCTCAGCAGGAAGATGGTGTCCCTCCCAAGCGTTCCATCGAGGAACGCCGATCCGGCCAGGCGATCCACGACGTGGTGACGGCTCACGTCTTCCGCCACGTGGGCCAACGCCCCGTCTACCACGAGTCCGCCGGTGTGAACGCCTCCGACGCTCGATCGGATCGACGCCCGGTCGAACATTTCGCGAAACCACCCTGCGACCCGGTCCCGATCCTTCAGCAACGTCCGCAGCTCGGGGCTCTCAGGGCCTCGGCGGCCCGGCTCCTGGCCGAGGGCCGCGAAGAGCGCCGAGGGGCCGACGGCGAACTCACCGCTGCCGGGCGGCGCCGGCTTCCATCGAGCCAGCGCCTGTGGCGCCAGCCGCACCGAGAGGCAGGCGGCAAAGCCATCCTCGGCGTCATGCTCGGTCAGGTCTTCGATCTCATCGGGTGTGCGGACGACTCCCTCGCAGACGAGCCAACCCAGGGCCAGTACCGAGAGGTCCTCCGGCGTGCAGCTCCAACCGAAAGCCGTACCGTCGTTCAAGCGGACGCGCACCCGGGCTTCCGGGGCCAGGACCCGTTCGGGCCCCGGAAGATCGGTGCTCACGGGTCGTCCCACGGGCTCAGAAGTAATAGTAGAGACTGGCGGTGAGCTCGAAGTTGTGTGTCCACTGAGACTGATCGGGCGCCGCGGACCCGGTGTCGAGGATGTTCTCGAGGACATCTAGCCGGAACCAGCCCTCCGGGGTCTTGATCTTCCACAGGTTGTCCCGGACCTCGAACGCAAGTCCGAGCCTCTTGGAGATGTCGTACTCGGCGCCGACGCCGAGATGAATCATGGGGGATGTCCCAATCTCGTACTTGAACGGTTGCTGCGGAATCTCCAGAGCTTCGCTGGCGCCCGTGCTCAAACCCTGGAGAATGCCTCCACCCAGCACCACGTAGGGCTGCAGCTTGCGGTAGGATCGGGCTCCCGTCAGCGCAAACTGCAGCGATCCAGCGATGACCAGGAAGTCCGCGTCCACCGTGTCGACGACGGCCGGCCCGCCTTCCAGCCGCGGATCGATCACGTACTCGTTCGAATTGCCGTAGCCGACTCCGATCTCGAGAGAGAGCGGGCTGCTCAGTCGAGCACGAAGCCGGGCGGCGATGAACGGCGTGGACCCCGGGCGTAACGGCGGATCTCCCCGGTTCGTGAAGATATATCCGCCGACGAGGCCGACCCGCGTGCCGTTTTCGATCCAACGGTACGGCGTATCGATGCTCTCGTCC
>JABDQB010000139.1 GCA_013042495.1 Gemmatimonadota bacterium | reverse complement strand
CAGGTGTACTCCGGCTTGCTCGTGTCGGCCGCGAAGAAGACGTAGTCATCGGTTCCTTCGATCTTGCCGAAGACGGAGACGAGCGCCGCCTCGTTGCCGTTGCCGATGTAGTACTTGCGACCGTTGGCGAGATAGGTCCCGCCGTCCTGGGGAGTGAGGGTCATCTCACTCGAGTACAGATCGGCGCCGTGCTCCTTCTCGGACAGGCCGAAGGCAAAGATGGCACCGTCTTGAAGCAGCTGGGCGGTCCGTTCCTTGACGGCCTCGTTCTCGCTCATCCAGATCGGACCGAGCCCGAGCACCGATACCTGCCAGGCATACCAATAGGGGAGGCCGTAGAACCCGAGGATCTCGGCGAACTCACAGATCCGCCACGTGTCCCAGCGAGCGTCGTCGGCCCCGTAGCCGGCCGGGGTGCACATGGTTGCGAAGATGCCCTTTTCGCCGACGAACTCGAGGAACTCGGAGTACCAGAGGGCGGCGTGGTCGTCTGCTTTCAAGCTCGCTTTGCCTTTGGACTCAAAGAACTCGACGAGGTCGAGCATGACCTGGCGGGAGCGTTCATCGGGATAGGAACGGTCGGGCTTGTGGGGGTGGAAGAGGATCATGAGGGGGGTCCTTCGCCGGCTACGACTAGAAGCCTAGAGAGTCGGTCGAAGCTCCCGGCAGTCGGTCGAAGAGGCGATCCAGACGACCTTTGGCCCTGGCGGGGCGCGTGCTCGAGCCCCAGAATCGTGAGGAAGGAGGTCGCACCATGCAGACAATCAAGGAGGCCGCAGCAGAGTTCCTGGCGAAGCGCCGCATTGCCGTGACCGGTGTTTCCCGCAACCCGGAGTCACACGGCAGCAACTTCGTCTACAAGCGGTTTCGCGATCGCGGATATGAGGTGTTCGCCGTCAATCCGAATGCGGACGAGGTCGAGGGCGACGTGTGCTATCACGATCTGAAGTCCATCCCCGAAGGCGTGGAGGCGGTCGTGATCGGTACCCGGCCCGAGTTGGCCGAGGGGACGATACGAGAGTGCGCCGAACTCGGCATCCAACACGTGTGGATGCACCGCGGACCGGGAGCGGGGAGCGTGTCACCGAGCGCAGCCGCTCTTGGACGAGACCAAGGCATCACCGTTATCGACGGCGGCTGCCCGCTCATGTTCGGCCCCACCGCCGACTTCGGTCACCGTTGCATGCGGCCCATTCTCAAGCTGACCGGCGCAGTACCCCGCCGAGTGGATTGAAGATCAGAAGTCGAAGGGTACGAGCGCCCCGTCTGAGGTGATCAGCTCGACCGGCTGGGCCTCCCACGTCGTTGGGTCGCCACCCATGCCGGGGGAGTCCGCCGGCATCCCACGCAAGGCCAATCCCCTCGCGTCCGGCCGCTCATCGAGCAGCTTCGCAATGGCGCCCGCCGGGACGTGGCCCTCGATGACATAGCCGTCGACCAGGGCGGTGTGGCATGAGGTCGCTCCCTCGGGAACACCGTTCTCCGCCTTGAAAGCCGCCAGTTGCTGATCCTCCGTGAGGTCAATGCTGGCTCCGAGTTCTTGCAGGTACCCGACCCACCCTGAGCAGCAGCCTCAACCCGGTTCCTGGTGCACCTCGAAGGCAACTCCGGCCAGGCTGATTCCGTAGTTGGCGGCGAAGCTCGGCGTGGTCGACGGAATGGCGGTCGTTCCGCGACAGGCGGTGAGTACCAGCAGCATCAGCAGCAGCCACCCGAGTTTCTTCACGAGGTCCTCCCCACGATGGGTGGATGCTAACCGGGAGCCGAAAGCAATCCTGACTTGCTCGCAATGGAACTACGGGCGCCTCCTCGCTCAGAGTGGTCGAATTCGTACTCGATGGTGCATTGGGGCCTTTTGGCCCTACGTGAAGGCCACATTGGGTGGTCGAATGAATGCAGCACGGGTGGCCACCTCGCGTTGCTTCGAGCAGATGACTGCGGGAGGGAACGACGATGTGGCCACATACGAGCCCTGGCAACGCTGAAGTACGGCTCGGACGGCGGGGGGTGGCCACCCTCGCTCTGGCCCTCATCTTGGCCTTCCTGCCTGGACTACTCAAACCGGACACTCTGCCTACGGCCGCGGCTCAGACAGGCCCCGTGTGGGAGTTCGTGGACGACGTTCCTGGTGTCTCGGACGGATACACGGCGCGCGGTGTCTGGACCGCGGAACGAGGGGTCGTCTACGTACTCACCGGACGGACCAGCCCGAGCTACGACTCAGCGCTCTGGCGTTACGACCACGGCTCCTGGTATCTCGAGCTCGAGGTCGCCGGTCACAACGGACGGACCGTATTCGGCACTGGCCCTGACGACATCTACACCATCGTGTATCCACCGACCAACGACTCGCGGTTGTTCCACTTCAACGGAGCAACGTGGACGGAGGAGGCGCTGCCCCCCGCGTTGGAGTCCGACTACCTGCGGACCATCGCCGGAGTCCCCGGTGACGTCCAGGTTGGCGACGGGACCGACATCGCTCGCAACACTGGATCGGGATGGACTGTGGTTCCTCACGACCCGGCCATCAACGTCGGACCCAAGGTCCTGACCTATGTCGGGCCCGACGAGGCCTACATGGCATCGTGCTGGGGGCACGGGCGGTGGGATGGCGTCACCTGGGACAAGAAGGTCGAGTTCGACTTCTGTGATGTAGGAGATTTGTGGGGGGCCCGCACCGACGCGGGTAATCTCAACCTGTGGGCGGTCGGCACGAGCAACTTCCAGAACGGCATTCGGATCTGGCGCTACGACGAAGCATCCCGGTCGTTCGGAGCTAAGTACACGGCCGAAGTGATGGACCCGCCTGGGACCGCGCATCGCACCGGCCAAGCAACCGGCATCTGGGGCTCGGGGCCGGACGACGTCTACGTGTCTGCGTTTCGCTGGGACTCCTACCCCACGGATGCCCATGCCGTGGCCTACCACTACAACGGCGCCGGGTGGACCGCCATCACCGACTTCGGCACCGGAAGCGACCTCCCGCTTCGGATGTGGGACGTGTGGGGCACTGCGCCCGACGACGTGTGGTTCGTCCTCGAGGATGGACGGCTGCTGCACTACACGACCCCGAACACGCCGCCCGTGGCCATCGACGATGCCTACACCACTGCGGAGGGTACCCTCCTCACCGTCGGGACTCCTGGAGTGCTGGGTAACGACACCGACGACGACGGTGACCCACTGACAGCGGCGTTGTTGTCCGGACCCGCCAACGGCACGCTGTCATTGGCAGCTGACGGGTCGTTCACCTACGACCCTGGCGGCGCGGACGTCGGACCCGGCATCGCGTTCGCCTCCAACCGCATCGACGGCAATTTCGAGATCTACACGATCAACCCCGACACGCTTGTCGAGACGAGAATGACCGATCGGCTCGGCGATGACAGGGATCCAGCGTGGTCGCCGGATGGTAC
>JABDQB010000132.1 GCA_013042495.1 Gemmatimonadota bacterium | reverse complement strand
GGCACCTTCCTCTCCGCGTACTCGACGAAGTAATCGGCGGGATCATCCGTTTCGCGCAGGAGCATGGTCCGAAGACCCAGCCGCTTCGCGTCCTCCACGCTCGTCCGTGTCGGCAGCTCAGCGATGTGCTCCAGCCAGCGATCCGGCATGACCAGTCGTACGGTCACCGTGCCGGCGTCAGTCTCACTCATACGTGCTCCAGCGTGTACAGAAACCGTTTGGTGATATCTGTAACGTCGAGGCCCACCACCCGGTCCGTTTCGGCGTGAACGTTCGTGTGTCCGTGCTCGCGGTCCACCCGGATCGCCGCCGTCCCGATCTTCCCCTCGAAGCGAATCATGTCGGCGGATTCGGCCGAGACATCGAGAAACGTGTGTTCGGCGAAGTACTCCCTGGCCCGCCGGATGACATCCTCCGGCGAAACGTGAGTCATGACGAGGTATCGCATGGAGCAGGCTCGCTGGTGAATGACCGCTGTCCATCCCGACCGGCACGGCGTCCCCTCCGACCGGAGCGTCAACTTCGGGCTACCCGGCGGCCGCGTCAACCTCGCGAGAGCCGTGTTTCGCGGGCCGCTTGCCCTGCGGACTCGACGGCAGGATCTTGGCCCGATCCACAGCGTCCAGTCACCGCCGGGCGCGGCTACCCGGTCCATTCGAAACGATCATGATGGAGCCCATGGAATTCGGCCGATTCTTCCTTCCAGGACCCACCGAAGTCCGCCCCGAGGTCCTGCAGGCGATGGTTCGTCCGGTGATCGGACACCGGGGAGAAGACATGGAGCGCCTCCTTTCCGGGATGGATCCCGCGCTCCGTCGCCTGTTCCGCACGGAGCGGCCAGTCTACGTGTCCACGTCGTCCGCCACGGGATTCATGGAAGCCGCGATCACGAACCTCAGTCGCCGCAGGATTCTCTGCCTGGTCGGCGGGGCTTTCGGGGCGAGGTTCCGGAACATCGCCGATCGCTGCGGCCGTCCGGCGGACACCCTCGCCGTCGAGTGGGGGACGGCGCACTCCCCGGAACTCCTCAGCCGGGCGCTCGATTCATCTCCGGGGACGTACGACCTCGTGACCGTGGTTCATTCCGAGACGTCGACCGGTGTTCTCAACCCCGTCGCCGATCTTGCAGCCGTGGTGCGGGACCGGGACGATCTGCTGCTCGCGGTGGATGGCGTGACTTCGGTCGGCGGCACGCCCGCTGAATTCGACGGTTGGGAGCTGGACTTCCTTCTGACCGGGTCCCAGAAGGCCCTGGCCCTCCCGCCGGGACTGGCTCTAGCGGCAGCTTCCGAGCGCGCTCTGCGACGGGCCGAAGAAATTCCGGCCCGCAGCTACTATTTTGACCTTCTCGAGTTCGAGCGCCGCGCACGTGAGTTCCAGACCACGAACACTCCTGCCGTCAACTTGTTCTACGCCCTCGCCGAGCAGCTCGGTCGCATCGCCGAAGAGGGATTGGAAGAGCGCTGGCGACGCCACCGGGAGCTGGCGGAGCGGACCTGGGCCTGGGTCGGTGAACTGACCGAGCGAACCGGGCACGATTTTTCGGTGCTCGCACCGGAGGGCTACCGCTCGCCTACCGTGACCGCCATAAGCTTGCCCGCGGGGCTTTCGGGCCCCGATGTCGTGGCCGCGGCCCGGAAGGTAGGGTTCACGCTCGCATCCGGGTACGGGAAGCTGAAGCCCACGACCATCCGGATCGGACACATGGGCGACCACACGATGCCCGAGCTGGAGGCGGTCTTGAGCGTTCTCGACGACGTGATCGACGACCGAATTGGCGGACTGCCATGAGCGACGGACCGAGGGTGGTGGTTGCGGACGCGCTCGCCCCGGAAGGCATGGCGATCCTCGAGGCCGAGGGTAAGCTCCGGGTGGAGGACTACTCGGAGCGCACGCGGGACGAGCTGAAGCAGGGGCTCGCCGGCGCGAGTGGGCTGATCGTGCGCAGCGGGACTCAGGCCGACGCCGAGTTGATCGGCGCGGGCGACAGCCTCAAGGTCGTGGGTCGCGCGGGAGTGGGGCTCGACAACATCGATGTGGACGCGGCCACTCGAAGGGGCATCGCTGTGATGAACGCCCCCGCCGGAAACACGGTCTCGACGGCTGAACTCGCCTTCGCTCTGCTGTTGTCGGCCGCGCGCCAAATACCGGCGGCGGACCGGTCCCTGCGAGCCGGTGGCTGGGACCGCAAGAGTTTTCGCGGCGCGCAGCTGTCCGGCAAGACGCTGGGTGTGATCGGCGCTGGCAGGATCGGGACGGCGGTCATTCAGCGGGCCCGGGCGTTCGGGATGAAGGTCGTCGTGGCGGATCCTTACATGACCGCGGAACGAGCCATCGACATGTACGTCGAGTTGATGGAGCTCGACGACATGTTGCCGTTGGTGGATTTCCTCACGTGTCACGTCCCTCTCACAACGGAAACGAAGGGGCTCCTGGACGCGGACAGGATCGGCAGTCTGCGGCCACACGCCGTCCTGGTGAACGCGGCGCGCGGCGGGATCGTGGACGAAGAAGCCCTGGCGTCAGCCCTGCGGGACGGTCGCCTGGCGGCTGCGGCGCTCGACGTCTATGACACCGAGCCGCTGCCAGGGGACCATCCGCTGCGCGACGTTCCCAATCTTGTCCTGACTCCGCATCTGGGAGCCGCGACCCACGACGCGCAGCGGGAAGTTGCGATCGAGATCGCCAGCGCGGTTCGCGCCGCCTTGCTTGACGGCGACTTCAGGTCCGCCGTCAACATGCCCCCGTTCGCGCCTGGCGACCGGGAGCGCCTGCGACCGGTGCTCGACCTCGCCGAGCGTCTCGGTTCCGTTCTCGGTGAAGTCATCCAGGGTGGCATCGCGGAAGTCTCCGTCCGATACGGAGGCGAAGTTCAGCGTGGGTTGAGGTTGATCTCGTCGGCGGTGCTCATCGGATTGTGGAAGGTCCGTCTCGCTGGCTCGTTGAACCTGATCAGCGCACTCCCAATGGCCAGGGAGCGTGGGGTTTCGGTCTCACGCTCGCGCATGGGTGAGGTGACCGGATACCGGGGAATGCTCGAAGTCACGGCCCGGTCGGCGGACGAGGTCCATGTCCTGACCGGTAGCGTCGAGGCGGACGGGCAACTGCGACTCCTCCGTATCGATGGCTGTCACGTAGCGGTCGAGCCGCGCGGTTACCTGTTGATCTTTCGGAATCGTGACGAGCCCGGAGTGGTGGGAGAGGTGGGCACGCGCCTCGGCGCGGCGGGCGTGAACATCGCGGAGTTCCACCAGGCGCGGGATGCAGAGACCGGGGATTCGTTGGCCGTCCTGTCCCTGGACGAGCGTCCGGAAAAGGACGTGCTCGCCGACCTGCGTTCGATTCCCGCGATCCACTACGCCCGCGGCGTCAGACTCGACTCCTGACGTCGCTCAATACGTGGGCAGTGAGGGATCGATCTTCCGGGCCCACTCGTTGATCCCGCCGCGCAGGTTCAGGGCACGCTGGAAGCCGACGGATGCCAGCTGCTTCACGGCTATGGCACTGCGGTGCCCCGTGCGGCAGTAGACGACCAGGTCTGCCTCAGGGTCCAACTCGCCCAACACCTCCTGCAGCCGCCCCAATGGGACCAGCTTCGCGCCGTACGGGCCAAGGTTGCTGATCCGCCATTCGTGGGTCTCCCGCACGTCCAGGATCGCCGGGGCGCGTCCCGTTCCGAGGCGGGAGCGCAGTTCCTCCACTGCGATCTCCGGCACCAGCGGGCGCTCGAGAGGCGCGGCGAGCGGCACCGTCGCTCCTCCGCAGAACTCTTCGTAGTCGATCAGGGAAGTGAGCGTTGGAGCGTCCCCACAGACGACACATTCCGGGTCCCTTCGCAGTTCGACTTCCCGAAACTCCATCGGAAGGGTGTCGACCAGGAGCAACCGACCGACCAGGGGATCGCCGACTCCGAGGACCAACTTGATCGCCTCGGTCGCCTGGATCGTCCCTACCAGGCCGGGTAGTACCCCCAGGACGCCGGCCTCCGCACAGCTGGGCACCGCATCGGGAGGAGGAGGATCCCGGAAGAGGCAGCGGTAGCAGGGTCCACCGCTTTGGGCGAACACCGAAGCCTGTCCCTCGAACCGGAAGATGGCTCCGTACACGAACGGAATGCCCAGGAGCACACAGGCGTCATTGACGAGATAGCGGGTGGGGAAGTTGTCACTCCCGTCCACCACCACGTCCCAGCCCTCCAGTATTCCGAGCGCGTTTTCAGAGTTGAGGCGAACCGGGTGTTCCTCCACCTGAACGTCGGGGTTGATGTGGGCGATGCGGCGGTGTGCAGATTCGGTCTTCGAGCGCCCAACGGAGGGCGTGTCATGCAGTACCTGCCTCTGCAAATTGCTGAGTTCGACCACGTCTCCGTCGACCACCCCCAGGCGGCCGACACCTGCGGCCGCCAGGTAGAGCGCAACGGGAGAGCCAAGTCCTCCGGCGCCGACGAGGAGAATCGAAGCGTTCTTCAGTCGTTCCTGTCCGCCGGGTCCCACCTGGGGCAGGATGATCTGGCGGTGGTAACGGAGGGTCTCCTCGGGAGTCAGGGCCACCGGCCGCCTCTCGTTCAAGTTCACTACCCGCCGGCCACGGACGGCACGATCGTGACGACGGCCCCCGAGCGCAGTTCCCGACATGCCGGTTCCAGGTGCCTGATTTCCGTGCCATCCACGAACACGTTGATGAAACCGCGCACTTCGCCACCATCGGCGAAAAGCCTCCCGGCGAGCAGTGGCTCGGATTCGCGGATCTGGGCGAGCACTTCTTCCACGGAGCGGGCTTGCAGTTGGAGCCGCGTCCGGCCACCCGTGAGCTCACGCAGGGACGAGGGCACCACGACCGTCACCGAAGACCGATTCGACATCGTACCCGCGGGTCAGACGTCCACGGCGAGAGCGCGACGAATGGCGCCATAGTTCTCGGCGATCGTCCCCTCTCCGCGGAACACCGTCGAGCCGGCCACCAGTACGTCGGCGCCGGCGACCGCTGCCTGTCGGGCGTTGGACGGGCCGATGCCCCCATCCACCTGCACGTGGAGCGATTCGATGCCCAGGTCTGTCTGCATGCGGCGCACCCGCGCCACCTTGTCGAGGACCTCGGGAATGAATGCCTGGCCGCCGAAACCCGGATTGACGGTCATGCACAGGACGAGGTCGATCGTGGGCAGCACCTCGCGCAGGGTCTCCGGCGGGGTGGACGGGTTCAGCGCCACTCCGACCCTGCAGCCCAACCGCCGAATTTCGCGGATGTCGCGGTGCAGGTGCGTGGCCACTTCCTGGTGAATCGTAATCAGGTCCGCCCCCGCGCTCGCGAACGGTTCCAGGAAGGATTCGGGATTGTCGATCATGAGGTGGACGTCCATGAACGAATCCGACACGGCACGCAGCGATTCGAGGACCGGGATACCGATGGACAGGTTCGGCACGAAATGACCATCCATGACATCCACGTGGAACCACCCGGCACCCGCTTCTTCCGCTTCGCGCACCTGCTCTCCAAGGCGGGCATAGTCGGCCGCGAGGATCGACGGGGCCAGCACGAGCCCGGCCATCAGATGACCCCCAGGCGCTTGCCGACCTTGTCCAACGCGGCCAGGGCACGGTCGAGATGCTCGGTTTCGTGCGCCGCCGACACCTGGCACCGGATGCGGGCTTCGCCCTTCGGGACGACCGGGAAACCGAATCCGATCACGAACACGCCCTCGTCCAGCAGCTCCCGGCTCATTTTCATGGCGGCCGCTGTTTCGCCGATCACGACGGGGACGATCGGCGTGTCGCCCTCGATCGGATTGAACCCGAGACCGACCAGGTTGCGTCTGAAGTAGTCGGTGTTGTCCCGCAACTTCTGAACACGCGCGGGGTGTGCCTCGAGGTAGTCGATCGCGGCCATGGCCCCGCACGCCGAATGAGGCGGGATCGCGTTCGTGAACAGCTGGGTGCGGGATCGCTGGACGAGATAATCCACCACGGGCCGGCTGCTCGCCGTGAAACCTCCCGCCATCCCTCCCAGCGCCTTGCCGAGAGTGGATGTGATGATGTCCACTTCACCGTGCATTCCGAAGTATTCAGGCGTGCCCCTGCCCGTGTCGCCCAGCACGCCCGTCGCGTGCGAGTCATCGACCGTGAGCACGGCATCATACCGGTCACATAGTTCCCGGATGACGGGCAGCGGTGCGATCTCGCCTTCCATGCTGAACACGCCATCCGTCATGACCATTCGGTGCCGCTTGTCCATGGTCTTCTTCAGGGCCTCTTCGAGCGCGTCCATGTCCATGTGCCGGTAGATGTGGCGCTCGGCTTTGCACAGCCGAATTCCGTCGATGATGGAGGCGTGATTCAGGGCGTCACTGATGAGCGCGTCATCTTCGGTCAGCAACGGAGCAAACAGACCTCCGTTGGCGTTCCAGCAGGAGGTGTAGGTGATCGACGCCTCTGTTTCGAGGAAATCCGCGATCCGGTCCTCCAACTCGCGGTGCACGTCCCACGTGCCGCAAATAAAGCGCACAGAGGCGGTTCCAGCGCCGTAGCGGGTCGCTCCTTCGCGCACTGCCTCCACCACTTCGGGTACGTCGCACAGTCCCACGTAATTGTTCGAGCACAGGTTGACGGTTTCCCCGTATTCCTCGAGATCGACGACCGCCCCCTGCATCCCCATGATGTGAAGGAGCGTCTTGTAGACGCCCTCCTCCTGCATCGTCGCCAACTCGTTCGCGAGCCTGCGATTGAGCCCTTCGTTCACGGCGCTTCCGGACACGTCGGCTTCCTTGTACAGGACCATGCCCTTCCTCCGCTCAGTCGATGCTACGGTAATAGTCTTCGACCCTTCGATTGGTCACCCAGGCCGTGTCGACCTCGATCACCGGTCGAGAGCCGAAGGGCCCGCACAAGCTGAAACCGGCCAACGTCCCCACCACGTGCACCCGCCGGCCCGTGTCTACCTCCGACCGGATCCTTCCCGGTGCGCCCCGCAAGACGAACGGACGCTGGTTGCCCACCCAGCCTGGACCAAACAGAAGGCAACCGCCAGCTTCCGCGACCGAGCCCTCGCCCCGCGCCCTCATGCGCGAGAAGCGTCCCGAATCCAGGGCGACGATCTCTCCTAGCTCCAGTTCGCCGGCCGTGACCGGGTACCGCCCGGCCCGTTCGATTTGAAGGGGACGGGCTTCGTAGAACGCCACCGGGCTGTCCGAACACATCGTGTCGTAAACACTTCGCCGGCCCGACAGCCGGATCGCCGTGCCCTCGAATCGCACGACGGCCGTATCCAGGCGACCACAGGCGTCCGGAGACACGGGCCCTGCGAATTCGAACGAGAACGGCTCGCCCACGACGACCGTGTCCGGGAAGGCCGCCCAGCTGACGACGGCCGCGCTCTCGGTCGGTTCTCCGATCCGCCAGCACGCGGCGCCGAGGAGCGCTAGCGTCAGGGAGATGGACCTTGCACACCGCATGGCACGTCCTGTCTGCCGTCGGAGGGCACTTGGGCGCGCGACCGGCGCACGCTGGAGACAGGCAGGGCAATCTGCCGTCGCTTCCCGAGAGCGGCAAGCGGGAACCTGCGACCCTCGGCAGAGTTAAAAATAACGAAGACATGAGGCGAGGGTCGCCGTGCCCCGACGCGAAACCCGTAGACTCACCGATGCGTGGGACGAGCGTGATGGACGAACCCCAGACCGTGATTCGGACCCATGAGGGCCGCTTTCCGTCATCGGCGAGCGGGAACGCCAGGCGCCACCGACGGGCGGCGGTGGCCGGTCTCGCGATTTCGGTCGCCCTGCACGCGTTCATCTTCCTTCTGTGGAGGGCCGACCTTCAGCCGCTTCCCGGAACCGTCGCAGCTGGACTCCGAATGGGGGACGCCGCTGCCGCCCCCGGCGGGGGAATCATGCAGGCGATAGCCCTGGCGCCGCCCCGGGAGATCGTGGTTCCGCCACCGCCCGACGAGGTACCCGACCTGAACGCGCCGGAAGTGGACGTCCGTATGCCGCCCGAGCCTCAGCTCCAGGCCAGATTCGCGGACATGAGAAGTGGGGTGGCCTTCCCGGGACCCGATGACGGCCCTGGCCGCCCGGATGGCACGGGTCAGGGTGACGGAGGGACGGAAGCCGAGGGCCGGTTCCGCGTCACGGCTCCTGAGCCGCGCGTGATCGTCCCGGAGTGGGACCCGCCAGAAGAAATCAAGGGCACGACCGTCCAGATACGAGTTCTGGTGAGCGCGGACGGCCGGGCGCTGGACGTTGAGTTGAGGCCACGGACGCCCAACTCCAGCTTCAATCGACGCCTCGTGAATACCTACATGGAGATGGACTACAAGCCCGGCCGCCGCATGGGTCGCGCGATCACGGCCCCGGCCGAAATCACGCTCATCTTCTGACCCGTCGCGGCCTGGCCCTCGGTTGCGTTTCACCCACACCGATCCTCAGCTTCCGGGCCCACAGGCGTGCCTCAGGCGGATTTGTGTTTCCACCGCGCGGCAGCCCTCCCTATATTGCGTCGCCCATGTCTTGGCTCAGCGTCTCGTTTCGACGAAGGCCCGGCGCGTCGAGGCCGCGTCGGCATACGGCGGCCGTGCCACTCGTACTGCTCGCGCTCTCGGTCCTCTGGGTCCGGGCCCTGCCCGGGCAGGACGTGGGCGGGCCACCGTCCGCGCCTGCTTCTGACACCGTATCGGCCCCGGATCCCGCAGTCGCGATTCCGACAGACAGCGTCTCTCTGCAGGCCGATCCCGTGCCGATGGACTCCGCCGCGGGACCAACATCGGGCGACACCATTTCACCGCAGCAGGTGCCGTCGGCCGGGCTTCGTCTCGGAATGACCACGCTCCCTTATCCATGGGACACCAGTCTCGAACGGGTCGTCGAGGTCTACGGCTCCGAACTCGTCCGCTACCGGTGGACGAGCGCCCGGGCCTGGTTGGAAGAACAGGATGCGGAGATCGACCGGGCGCTGGCCGCTCGCGCCGACACGCTCTCCTGGCTGGGACTCTCGGTCGACAAGTTCCCGGACGGTTTCAGCCGTCGCCGCTTTCTCACCGAAGCCCAGGCGGCTGTGGCAGACACGCTCGTCCAGCAGATCGCGCAGGAACAGCGGATCGACATCCTGCCGGATGTGCTCGAGCAATACGCGGACCTCGAGCTGGAGGTCGATGGAAGCGGCCAGCTGAACAACCGCTGGCAGAGCTTCGACCCGTGCACCATCAACGTCGGTCAGAAGTGCAACGCGGGAGCGGTTCCCTCGATCACTCCGGAGTTCCAGCTCCGGGCTCTGGCCCGCGGGACGATCGCCGAGAGGTTCCACATCAACGTCGACTTCGACCA
>JABDQB010000128.1 GCA_013042495.1 Gemmatimonadota bacterium | reverse complement strand
ACGACGCGCCGTCCCTCAAACAAGCCGATGTGGGCATCGCGATCGGCACGGGCACGGACATCGCGATCGAGGCCGCGGACATGACCCTCGTGCACGGCAGCCTCACGGCCGTCGTGCGGGCGGTCATCCTGTCGCGCGCCACCTTCCGGAAGATCCGGCAGAACCTCTTCTGGGCCTTCTTCTACAACACGATCGCCATCCCGGTGGCCATACTCGGGCTGCTCCACCCGATCCTCGCCGAAGCAGCGATGGCCCTGAGTTCGATCACGGTGGTCACCAACGCCAACCGGCTGCGCGGCGCCCGTCTCGACCCGTAGGGGTACGCCCCGGCGCCCGGGCCGGGTACCCGGGGGGCTAGTTCCGGCCGGTGGCCTCTCTCGCGCGGACGGCCTCGGACTCGAGCATGTTGTCGTGCATCTCGTATTCAGGTATTCCCGAGGTCAGGCCGGCCGGGAGAGCGTCGAGAAATCGGTTGAATGCCTCCGCCTGGGCGGCGGTGTCTCCCCGGGCCGAAGCGACCCGCGCCTTGATCGACAGGGCCAGCAGGTGCTCGTCGGCTAGAGACAGGATGAGGTCCGCTTCTCGATCCGCCGCGTCCACGTCATCCAGCACGAGGTTCAGCAGCCCGAGATGGAAGTGAGCGTCCGCATCGATTTCGCCCGGAGGGAGCATTCCGTAGGCCTGGATCGCCATCGTGGCGAACTGCTGGGCCTGCGCCTCGTTGCCCGCCTCATCCTCGCGCATCACCCGGTCGAAGAGTCGGTCGGCTGCCTGCCGGGGCGTCATGGATCCGAGATCCACTCCCCCGGGACCGGCGGTGCTACCGATCGGAGTGCCGTCGGGGTTGACCCGCTCGGCCTCAGGCAGAGCCCCGGTGACCGGCATGTCTCCCACACGAGTCGAGGCCTGCCCCTGGATGAACAGGGTGAGGGCGACGGCGAACGCGACGAGCGCCAGCGCGGAAAGCACCCACGGCAAGTAGGCAACCGCTCCCTTGGACGGACGATGACCGGTCGGCTCGCCACACTCCGCACAGAACATGGCACCGGCTTCGAGTCCCTTGCCGCACTTCGAGCACTTCGAAACACCGGCTTTCCGGCGCACCTCGGCTCCGCACTTCGAGCAGAACTTCCCGCCTTCGTCGCTACCGCACTTCGGACACCGCATCTCCACTCCTCTCGAGTGCCCGCCTCACGCGAGGCGGTGCACCAAATACCGTGTTGTCGTCAGGCCCCGAACTTCACGAGCCGACCGGCCCGGGCCGCGGCGAGCGGCATCAGTTCGCATCCACGGATCAACCCGATTGACCCGCGTGCGCACTCTGACTCGCCGAAACCGGCCGTCCCCTCACTCCGATGGCCCCGGCCGGGACCGCCATGCAGCAGGAACGGCACAGGATGCCAACTGTGGTTCTTCATGCTCGCCGGCGTCGAATGGTCGCCGGTGATGAGCGTAACCCCGATCCCCGTGCCCCGCAGAGCGGGCAGAACTTCGTCGACGCGCTCGATAATGTCCACTTTTCGTTCAAAATCGCCGTCTTCTCCCGCCTTGTCCGTTCCCTTTACGTGGAGGAAGAAGAAGTCGTAGTCGTCGATCCGATCCCGCAGAGCCGGCACCAGCGCCGCCGGATCGTCTTCCACCGTCTCCGCGTCCATTCCCACGAGGCGGGCGACGCCCCGGTACATGGGATACGCGGCCAGAGCGAGAGACCGCATCCGGAACACATCCGGGAAGCGGGGCCAGTCCGGCAGGGTCGCGAAGCCGCGAAGGAGCACCATGTTAGCGCGCGGTTGGTCGGTCAGCGCCTCCGGCACCTGTGCCAGCCACTCGCGCGTGACACGGGCCGCGGGTTCCGAACCGGGCGAACCTGGCACCACGTCGAGCGGCGGCAAGCCGGTCACCCCGGGATCGGTATCGGCGATGTCGGCTTCGGTGGTTTCGTCCGGACGCAGAACGAGAAGAAAGCGGTGTTCCTTGACGGGCCGCACGAAGACCTCGCCGCCCGGGACGCGGATGCCGTCCAGCAGCTCCAGGACCGGGCCCGCCTCCTCCGTGGGGATGCGACCGGCGCGGCGGTCGACGACGACGCCCCGATCATCGACGGTGCACAAGTTCCCGCGGATCGCGACGTCACCGGGTTTCAGAGGAAACTCCACGCCGAGAGCGGCGAGCGCGCCGCGGCCTACCCTGTACCGCAGTGGATCGAACCCGAACAGAGACAGGTGGCCCGGGCCGCTTCCGGGGGTCACCCCGGTGGCAACCGGCACGTGCAGACCCGCGCCGCCTGCCTCGAGAAGCGCATCCATGTTGGGGGTGCGGGCCGTCTCCAGCTCCGTAAGCCCACCGGGCTCGAGCGGCAGTCCGCCGACTCCGTCGAGCACCAGCAACAAGATCTTTTCGCCCGTCGGCTGGGCGAGCGCGGCGATATCGGTGAGGTCCAAGGCTCCTCCGGGTCTTTGGGACGCGGTCGTGGTCATCGGTTGCGGCTCTTGCCGGGCCGAAGATACCGCGTCCGAGCGAGTGGTTCCAGAAGGTGCCGAAACGAGGCCGAAAGCTTGCATCAGGAAGCCTCAGGCCGCATAACCAAGTGCTCGCATTCGGCCGGAAAGGGACCCGGCCCATCCCAGGCCGAGGAGGTCACATGCTTGCTTCCCGAACGACGATATGGCTCGCGACCGGAATGGTCGCCGGAGTCCTGGCCGCTTGCGCGTCCGGATCCGGAAGCCAGGGCCTCAGCCGCGGGCCGTCCAGGGACGCGACGGTGGTGCGGGTCGCGGCTCCGCCGGACACCGTGATGCAACGAGCATGGGAGGTCCTGCGGAACGACGGGATCCAGCCTCGCTGGTTCTCCCGGTCGGCAGATGATTCCACGAACGTCGCCAGGATGGAATCGGACTGGATCTACGTACCCCGGGTCCTGGATTCGGCCACCTTCGGCCACCTGTCGGAGGCTGAGAAGTACGTGAAGATGTTGCTCTGGGCGGAGCCCGAGAGGGGCGGAACGCTGCTCTACGTCGAGGCCCTGTACAATCCCATGGCACAGCCCACCGAACCGGTGCAATGGTCGCTCATGAGGCCCGTGCCGGGTGCTCACCCGGCATGGCAGTACGTGGACCGATTTGCGCGCGACCTGGTGCGACGGCTCGAGAGCGGCGGGGAAGATTCGTCCGGAGACTGAACGAGGAAGTGCATCATACCGATAGACCGTGAGACCCGAGCCGCGCTCGAGCTGGAGGGACTCTCGAAGCGGTTCGGGTGGAACTGGGCTCTTCGCGATGCCAGCGTCCGCGTGGAGGCCGGGACTACGCTGTGCCTCGTGGGGCCGAACGGAGCTGGCAAGACCACGCTCCTGAAGCTCATCGCGACGCTGTTGCGCCCATCCGGGGGCGATGCCCACGTCATGGGCCATTCGTTGCGCGATGAACCGGACGAGATCCGGCGGCGCACCGGCCTTCTGACCGTCCGCGGTTTCCTGTACGATGATCTCTCGGCGGCCGAGAATCTCCACTTCACCATGCGAATGGCAGGCCTCAAACCCAGACGTGAGGCCATCGCACGCGTACTGGAGAGGATCGGCCTCGCCGAGGTCGCGGACAATCGCATGCGGACCTTCTCGACCGGGATGCGTAAGCGGTTGGCCCTGGGGCAGCTTCTCGTGCGTCCGATCGAGGTGGCGCTCCTGGACGAACCTTATTCCGGGCTGGACTCCCAGGGCATGCGACTGGTGGACGAGGTCGTGGGTGACTTCAAGGCGTCGGGTACGACGGTACTGTTGGCCTCGCACCAGGACGGTGAAGCGGTGCGGGAAGCCGAACAGACCGGGATTCTGCGTAAGGGCCATCTGGAGATTCTCCCTGAATCCGAGCCTCTGAGTCGCCACCTGTCCGTGGGCGGCCCGGCCGGCGCGCCGGAGATCGATTGATGTCCCTCCTTCGGCGGGCCTGGGCCATCGTCTGGAAGGACCTCCTCATCGAGGCCCGCACCAAGCAGAGCTTCAACGCCATGGTGTTCTTCGCCGCCCTGGTCTTGTTCATTTTCAGCTTTGCTCTCGGGCCGGACACGGAGCTGCTGCAGAGGGTGGCCGGCGGTCTGCTGTGGGTTGGCATCGCGTTCACCGGCCTGCTCTCGCTCAGTCGCACCTATCAGAACGAGGAGACCAGCGGGGGGCTCGAGGGGCTGCGGGCCTACCCCGGCGACCCACGAGCGATTTATCTTGGTAAGTTGCTGGGGAACATCGTCTTGCTCCTCCTGGTCGAGGCCGTGCTGATACCGGCGGCCGGGATTCTGTTCCAGGCGAACCTGTGGCCGCACGCCCTCGGGCTGGTCGCCGTTTCGGTCCTGGGCACGATCGGTTTTTCGTTGGTGGGGACATTCTACTCGGCCCTCACGGTGAACCTGCGGGCCCGCGAGGTCATGCTGCCGCTCTTGTTGTTTCCGGCGCTCGTGCCGGTGCTGCTGGGTGCGGTGAACGCCACGACACTGATCCTCGAGGGCGACCTTATGGGCGAGGCCGTGGTGTGGCTACGGGTGCTGGGCGGATTCGATATCATCTTCTTCGTGATCTGCATCTGGATTTTCCCGATCGCTCTGGAGGAGTGAAGTGGGACTTAAGTCGAAGATCGAGAAGTTCCTTGGAATACTCGCGCTCCTGGCCATGGTGGTCGGGAGCTACGTAGGACTGGTCGTCGTACCGGCGGACGCTGCCCAGGGAAACGTGCAGCGACTCATGTACGTGCATGTTCCCGCGGCATGGCTGGCGTTCCTCGCGTTCTTCGTCGTGTTCGTGATGAGCGTGCTGTATTTGATTCAGCGGGACGAGCGATGGGACCGGGTCGCCGCCAGCTCGGCCGAGATCGGTGTGATGTTCACGGTCGTGACCCTCCTGCTCGGAATGATGTGGGGTAAGCCGACGTGGGGCGTCTACTGGACATGGGATCCCAGGTTGACGACGACCGCCATCCTGCTCGCCATCTACGTCGGTTACGGAGCCCTCCGGAGTTTCGCCGACGATGGGGAAAAGAGAGCCCGGTGGTCGGCGATCGTCGGCGTGATCGGATTCGCGAACGTGCCCATCGTCTACATGTCGGTCACCTGGTGGCGGACGTTGCACCAACCGCCGTCCAGCCCACGCAGCGTGGCTCCCGACATCCTCTGGACGCTGATGCTGAATCTGGCTGCATTCACGCTCGTCTACCTGTATCTGATGATGCGGCGGATCCGGCTGGCGAAGCTCGAAGGGGAACTCGAGAGGAGAATGGCGTACAATGCGTAAGTGGAGTGCCGTCACCGTAGTCTACATTCTGGCCCTGATCCTGCTATGGGTCTACACGGGCCGGGTGGGCATGGAGAACCGTGGCTTCGTATTCGCGGGCTACGGACTCACCTGGGGCGCGCTCCTCTGGTATGCGTTCAGGCTGGAATCACGCGAGCGAACGACGGCGCGCGCCGTTGAGTCGTTCGAAGTCGCAGGCGCCGAAGAGTAGATCTCCAAGGCATAGAGCAAGGGACAAACCGTCACATGAACAAGTCCAAGAAGGTATGGGCAGGCGTCGGTGTGCTCGCGATCATTGGTGGAATCGCGATGCTTATCGCCGGCGGGCTGAGCAGCAACGTCGTGTATTTCCTTACCCCCAGTGAGCTTCGAGCGGAGTTGGCGGAGCGAGCCGACGAGATCGTCGATCAGCCGCTGCGGCTCGGGGGCCAGGTGAAGACCGGATCGCTGGTGTGGGACGCGGAAGCGCTGGATCTGCGCTTCGTGGTTGCGGACAGCCTCGGCGAGGTGCCCGTGCGCAGCACCGGAGCTCCGCCCGCCATGTTCAAGGAAGGCATCGGGGTCGTGGTCGAAGGACGCTACACGCACGACGGTGTCTTCGAGTCCAAGAACCTGATGGTCAAGCACTCGAACGAGTATGAGCCGCCCCACGGTGACAAGCCGGAAGAGATGTACGAGTCACTGATCAAAACGGACGGATAGCGGCCCATGCTGAATCTCATAGGCAGCACGTCCATCGCCTCGGCGCTCCTCGGCGCCCTGGTGGTGACGATCACGGGCATCGTGGGTGGATTCAACCGCAAGCCGGGGTTGATCCGCGCGGCTCGGTATGGCGCCTATTTCGTGTTCGCCGCCATGTCGACGGCGTTCATCGTGATGGAGATCGCCCTCCTCTCGCACGACTTCAGCGTCGCCTACGTGGCCCGGGTCGGAAGCCTCGAGACCCCGACCTACTACACGGCCATATCGCTGTGGAGCAGCCTCGAGGGTTCGATCCTGTTCTGGGGCTGGATCCTGTCCGCCTACGGAGCCCTGGTGGCCTTCGTAAATCGGAAATCGGATTCGCGGCTGATCCCGTTCGCTAATGGGGTGATGGGCTTCGTCGGACTGTTTTTCTACGGACTGCTGACCGGACCGGCCAACCCGTTTGGAGCCGTGTTCCCGGTGCCGACCAACGGTCCCGGTCCCAATCCCCTTCTCCAGAACCACCCGCTCATGGGCCTGCATCCGCCGATGCTGTATTTCGGGTACGTCGGGCTCACCGTGCCGTTCGCGTTCGCGATCGGCGCCCTGCTGAGCGGCAAACTGGATGACGAGTGGATTCGATCGACGCGTCGCTGGACGGTGGCGGCGTGGGCCTTTCTTTCCGTAGGGATCGTGGGCGGAGCGTGGTGGTCCTACGAGGTCCTGGGATGGGGCGGCTACTGGGCGTGGGATCCGGTCGAGAACGCGTCTTTCCTCCCGTGGCTGACGGCAACCGCTTTCGTGCACTCCGTGATGGTCCAGGAACGGCGCGGGATGCTGAAGACCTGGAACCTGTCCCTCATCATCGGGACGTTCCTTCTCACGCTGTTTGGGACATTTTTGACCCGTTCGGGAATTCTTGACTCAGTACATGCGTTCACCGAGGGAATGATCGGGCCGATATTCCTGGCGTTCATCGCCCTGATCATGCTCGTGTCCCTGGTCCTGATCGCGTGGCGCTCGGACCGTCTTCACGCCCCCGGCTCCCTGGATGCCGTGGTTTCGCGCGAGAGCTCGTTCATCCTCAACAACCTGCTGTTCGTCGCCTTCACGTTCACCGTGCTTCTCGGTACGACGTTCCCGTTGATCGTGGAAGCCGTGAACGGGAACCGCGTGAGCGTCGGACCGCCGTACTTCAACATGGTGTCGATTCCGATCGGGGTGCTTCTCCTCTTCCTGATGGGAGTGGGACCGGCCTTGCCATGGCGGCGCACCACACCCGGCAAGATGAAGCGAACGTTCCTCGTGCCAGTCGCCGTCGGCCTGGCGACCGGGTTGCTCGGCTACGCCCTCGGTACGCGGAGCTTCTGGACCCTGATTACCTTCACGTTCGCGGGCTTCGTCACGGCGACCATCGTCGAGGAATTCCGTAAGGGCGTGAATGCTCGGATGCGCATCGCAGGCGTCTCGGCGCCGGTGGCCCTGGCGCAGATCCTGACGCGCAACAACCGCCGGTATGGCGGATACATCGTCCATGCCGGCATCGTCGTGATCGTCGTCGCGCTGTCCCTGTCCGGCACGTACCGATTCGAACGCGAGGTCACCCTGCAGCGCGGAGAGCTGATGCAGCTCGGTGACTACGGGGTCATGTTCGATGAGCTGTGGGCCGAAGACGAGGCCCAGAGATTCGTGGTCGGCGGGACGTTCAGCATCTTCCACAGGGGAGAGGACGTCGGGACGATGCAGCCCCGCATCAACTACTACCCGAACTCACAGCAGCCGATCGGCACGCCGGACGTGCGCTCCACCCTGAAGGAAGACCTCTACCTGACGCTGATGGCGTTCGACGAGGCGGATGGAAACCACGCCACCATTCGGGCGATCGTCAACCCGGCGGTTCCGTGGCTTTGGATCGGGGGCATGATCGTTGCGCTCGGGGCCATCCTTGCCATCCTGCCGCAGCGCGGCAGTGGGCGCCCTGCGGTATCGGCAGAGGAGATAGCGCGCGAGGAGGAAGCGGCTGCGCTCGCTGAAGAGCCCGTTGCGGTGACCGTTTGATCGAGACCGGACGGATTGAGACGACATGAATAGGAAGCGGCTTCGCTGGCTCCTCCCTTTGGCGGCCCTGCCTGTCTTGTGGCTGCTGTACTGGGCCCTGGGCCGTGATACGTACGTTCTTCCCTCGCCCATGGCGGGCCTCGAGGCACCGAACTTCGAGCTGGTCACGTTCGAAGGCGACACGGTCCAGCTCACTGACCTCGACGGTAGGGTCGTGATCCTGAACTTCTGGGCATCCTGGTGCATTCCGTGCCGACAGGAGCACCCCGTGCTCGTGCAGACCGAGCGCACGTGGGACGATTCCGAGGTGGTTCTGCTGGGCGTCGTCTATCAGGATTCCAGGGCTAACGCCGAGCGCTTCCTGGACCAGTACGGAGGTGACTGGACCCACGTCCTGGATCCTTCGCAGCGCACGGCGATCGACTACGGAGTGTACGGCGTCCCCGAGACGTTCTTCATCGGTACTGACGGGACCATTTCTCTGAAGAAGGTCGGCCCGGTCACGTGGGACCTCGTTCAATACCAGGTCGATTCGTTGCTTGCGGCACCCGTAGCCGCAGCCAGCGCGGCAGGTGCACCGTGAACCGCGCGGCGTGGCTTCTGGTCCCCCTTATTGCTCTTGTCGGCATACCGAGCGTGATCCGAGCGCAGGAAGTGGAGCCGGAGGCCGGTACGGTCGTGTCGCAGGAGGTCGTGGACACGCAGGCCGAAGACGCGGCTCGCAGTGCTCTCACGGACCCCGAGGAACAGGCGCTGGACGCCCGGGCCGCGGAGATCGCGTCGGGACTCAGGTGCCCGGTTTGCCGCAACCAGTCCATCGTCGAATCCAACGCAGAGCTGTCCCGGGAGATGCAGGCCGTCGTGCGGGACAGGCTCGAGGCCGGTGAGACTCAGGAGGAAATCGAGGCGTATTTCGTGAGCCGGTACGGGGAATGGATCCTCCTCCAGCCGCAGGCGCGGGGCATCAACCTGCTCGTGTACGGGCTGCCGCTCGTGGTGCTGGTACTCGGCTTCTTCCTGGCGAGGAATCTTCTGCGCCGCTGGGCCAGCACCGGCGAAGAGGCAGCCACCGTGGAAGGGTCTGGCGACCTCGGAGCCGCGGATGAGCAGTGGCTTAGGGATGCGCTACGCGAGGATTGAGGGTTGACGGAACCTGAGGGACATTCAGTGTAGTAATTGGGCTTGGGGGTAAACGGGGTTCATCCTCGCTGGGACCAAGTGCCTTTGTATAGCCAGAGATTCGGAGCCTATGAACGCAGCTGCCAGAAAGCAGATCTTCTTCGACGCGCGAGCGCTCGATTCGTTTGACCAGTATCTGCAGGACGTCGAGCGTTATCCGCTGATCGAAGATCCAATGGAAGAGCGGGAGATAGCGCGCAGGGCGCGCGCCGGGGATCGGGCCGCGGCGGAGCGGCTGGTTACGGCCAACCTGCGGTTCGTGATCTCGTATGTGAAGAAGTACCAGGGGCGCGGCCTCAACCTGGCCGAGCTCGTCTGCATCGGGAACGAGGGCCTGCTCAAGGCCGTGAAGAAGTTCGATCCCGACAAGGGCGTGAAGTTCATCTCGTACGCGGTGTGGTGGATTCGGCAGACCGTGCTGCAGGCGCTAGCCGAACAGACTCGGTCCGTGAGGATTCCTCTGAACCAGAACTCGAATCTGGTCAAGCTCTCGCGCACGGAGACGGCCCTCACTCAGAAGCTTGGCCGGTCGCCGACCGATCGCGAGATCGCAGAGGAGATGAAGGAGCCCGTGGAGACTGTGCGCGCGCTGCGTCGCGTGGCCTCGGCCGAGCTCAGTCTCGACGCTCCGCTCGACAAGTCGGACCGGGACAGCGCCTCCTTCGGAGAGCGGTTCTCCGGGGCGGACGAGGGGGACATCGAGATCGATGTCGAGGCCCAGGCCCGGCGCGAGTTCCTGGAGAAGATGTTCGAGAGCTATCTCACCGAGCGGGAGAGGAAGATCCTCGTCCTGTATTACGGACTGGATGACGGTGAAGAGATGACGCTCGAGCAGATCGGGGAGCTCCTGGGCGTCACCCGGGAGCGGATTCGCCAGATCCGGAACCGAGCCTTCGACAAGCTCCGCGGGTCGGAGCACGGCGATGCCCTGGAAGGATTCTGGCGGGCCAGCGCCTGACGACATCGGAAACCGATCGCTTCACAAGCGAAGAAGGGGCGGCCGATCGGCCGCCCCT
>JABDQB010000107.1 GCA_013042495.1 Gemmatimonadota bacterium | reverse complement strand
GGCTCAACGAGCGCAGCGTCGTCGAATATCCGAACATCTCGGAAAGGGGGACCGAAGCGCCGACCACCTGGGCCTGGGCCCGCTGCAGCATTCCGCCGATCTTCCCACGGCGGCTGGACAGGTCGCCCATGACATCGCCGAGGTACTCCTCGGGTGTCACGACCTCCACGTCCATGATCGGCTCCAGAATCGCCGGGTCCGCCCGCTTCACGCCGTCCTTGAGCGCCATCGAACCGGCGATCTTGAAGGCCATTTCGCTCGAGTCCACGTCGTGGGTCGAGCCATCGATCAGCGTGGCCTTGATGTCGATGAGCGGGTAACCGGCGAGAACGCCGGAGTCCATGGCCTCCCGAATACCCTGCTGTACGGGCCGGATGAACTCGCGCGGGATCTTCCCGCCGACGATCTCGTCCTCGAATACGAACCCGGCGCCCGGCTCGGTCGGCTCGATATGAATCACGACGTGACCGAACTGACCCCGTCCACCGGTCTGTCGAACGAACTTCGCCTCGACGTTCTGAACGGCCTTCCGGATCGTCTCCCGATAGGCCACCTGCGGTCGTCCCACGTTCGCGTTGACTTTGAACTCCCGCTGCAGCCGGTCGACGATGATCTCCAGGTGGAGTTCGCCCATGCCGCTGATGATCGTCTGACCCGTCTCTTCGTCGGTGTAGACGCGGAACGTCGGGTCCTCCTCCATCAACTTGGCCAGGGCCTGCGAAAGCTTGTCCTGATCGGCCTTCGTCTTCGGCTCGATCGCTACGCGGATCACCGGCTCGGGGAAGCTCATCGCCTCCAGGATCACGGGGTCGCCCGGATCCGCCAGCGTGTCGCCAGTCCTGGCGACCTTCATGCCGATCGCGGCTCCGATATCGCCCGAGTAGAACTCTTCCACCTCTTCGCGCTTGTTGGCGTGCATCTGGAGCAGACGCCCGATGCGCTCCTTCTTGCCCTGCGTGGCGTTCAGGATGTGCGACCCGGCTTCCAACTTGCCCGAATAGACCCTGAAGAACGCGAGGCGCCCGACGAACGGGTCCGTCATGATCTTGAACACGAGCGCCGAGAACGGCTGATCGTCCGACGGGCTGCGCTCCACGAAGTGTTCATCGCGGTTCGGCAGATGGCCCTTCACCGGCGGCTTCTCCGTCGGCGAAGGCAAGTAGTCTATGACTGCGTCCAGCAGCTTCTGAACGCCCTTGTTCTTGAACGAGGCCCCGCACAGTACCGGCGTGATCGCTCCCGCCAGCGTGGCCTTGCGTACCGCGCGACGCACTTCGTCTTCCTTGAGCTCACGACCCTCGAGGTAAGGCTCCAGCAGCTCCTCGTCGTGTTCGACCGCCGCCTCGACCAGCTCGTGCCGCAGCTGCTTGGCCTTCTCGAGAAGAGCGTCCGGCACCGGACCTTCGTCCCATTTCACGCCCAGCGAATCCTCGTCATACACCACTTCGACCATGCGGACCAGGTCGACATGGCCGGTGTACAACTCGCCTTCCCCGAGGGGGAACTGAAGCGGGTAGGCCTTGGCCCCGAGACGGTCCTTCATCATACGGACCACGTTCTCGAAGTCCGCACCGACCCGGTCCATCTTGTTGACGAACGCGATGCGGGGAACGCCGTACTTGTCGGCCTGCCGCCATACCGTCTCGGACTGCGGCTCCACCCCACCGACCGCACAGAACAGCGCGACGGCCCCGTCGAGCACGCGGAGGCTCCGCTCCACCTCGACCGTGAAGTCGACGTGTCCCGGCGTATCGATGATGTTGATCTGATACTGTTCTTTGTTGCGGTTCCAGAACGCCGTGGTGGCGGCGGAAGTGATGGTGATCCCACGCTCCTGTTCCTGCTCCATCCAGTCCATCGTCGCGTCACCATGATGGACCTCACCCATCCGATGCACCCGGCCCGTGTAATACAGGATGCGTTCGGTGGTCGTGGTCTTACCGGCATCGATGTGCGCCATGATGCCGATGTTCCGAAGCTTCTCCAGCTGCGTGCTACGCGCCATCTATTTCGAAACCTTCCCCGTTCTCATCAACCACCTCGCCGGCCGATACCGCTTGGATCGCGGTTACCAGCGGTAGTGCGCAAAGGCCTTGTTGGCCTCCGCCATGCGATGTACGTCGTCCTTCTTCCGGACGGCGCCACCATCTCCGCGGGCCGCGTCCAGAAACTCGGCGGCCAGGCGATCGGACATCGTCTTTCCGGAGCGGCCGCGGGCGAACGAGACCAGCCAGCGCCGGGCCAGTGAATCGCGGCGGCTCGGACGCACCTCCATCGGCACCTGGTAGGTCGCACCGCCGACACGACGGCTGCGCACTTCCAGGACCGGCTTCGCGTTGGTCAGAGCCTGCCGGAAGACGTTCAGACCGGGCTGTCCGGTCTTCTCCTCGATCTTCTGCATCGCATCATAGAAGATCTGCTCCGCCGTCGACTTCTTTCCGTCCAGCATGAGGACGTTGACGAACCGAGTGACCTCCTGGCTCCCGTACTTAGCGTCGGGGGGTGTCTCTCTCGGAACCGCCTTCTGCCTGCGTGACATGTAACTCTTCCCTTGAAACGGAAACCCGGCCGAGACGTGAAGGCCGGGTCGATCCCAGTGCTTCTCTCGAGTGTCGTACAATCGGGGCCTGTGCGCCCATCCGGCGCATGGTTCCCCTTACTGTGTCAACGCTTGGAGCCGTACTTCGAACGGCCCTGTCGCCTGTCGGACACGCCCGACGCGTCCAGAGTCCCCCGGATGATGTGATATCGTACGCCCGGCAGATCCTTTATCCGGCCCCCGCGGATCAGCACGATGCTGTGTTCCTGCAGGTTGTGTCCTTCGCCGGGAATGTAGGCCGTGACCTCGTATCCGTTGGTCAGGCGGACACGCGCGACCTTTCGAAGCGCCGAATTCGGCTTCTTCGGAGTCGTCGTGTACACGCGTGTGCAGACGCCACGTTTCTGCGGACTGGCCTCGAGTGCAGGCGCCTTCCGCTTCTTTTCCACGTCCTGACGCCCTTTGCGCACCAGCTGATTGATCGTGGGCATACCCCAGCCGCTCTCCCTGTAACTCGGTAGCGACAGAAACCGCTCCCCCGGTGCCGTGCAACGCGACACTCGAAGCAGCGGTTCAAAGTGCGCGGAGGCGACTCTCGCCCCCGCCGAAAAACCACCGACCTATTGGTCGATAGACTGAGAAAGGTAGGTGTGCTGATTGGCCTTGTCAAGGTCGGTTCCGGGGCCGCAAAGGGCCCCGGAACCGGCTTTCCGGCGGGTTCAGCAACGCTCGCCGGCGGGCCGTCAGGCCTCCGGCTGAAGCTCCGGCGCGCTGGGCTCCATTTCGCCCCGCAACTCGGCGAACAGCCCACCGGCTGCCACGGGCTCTTCGGGTTCGGGCTGGGTACGCCGCATGGCATCGAGCTCTGCCTGCAGCGGTTCGCCGACCAGGAATTCCACGTTCTGGTAACGGTGAATGCCCGTCCCCGCGGGCACCAGGTGCCCGATGATGATGTTCTCCTTCAACCCGCGCAGATCATCCATGGCCCCTCGAACGGCCGCGTCCGTGAGCACCCGTGTGGTCTCCTGGAAGGAGGCCGCGCTGATGAACGACTCGGTCGTCAGGCTGGACTTCGTAATGCCCAGGAGAACCGGCTCGGAGCGAGGCGGCTTGCCGCCGCTGCCAATGACCTCGCGCGTCCGCTCCCGGAACTCCATCCGGTCGACATGCTCGCCCTCCAGATGCTCCGTGTCACCCGGCTCCGTGATCTTCACCTTCTGGAGCATCTGCCGCACGATCACGCCAATGTGCTTGTCGTTGATCCGCACTCCCTGGAGGCGGTAGACCTCCTGGATCTCGTTCAGCAAGTATTCCTGCACGGCCCTGGGGCCCCTCACCCTGAGAATGTCGTGCGGATTCACGGGGCCTTCGGAAAGCCGGTCTCCCGCTCTCACCTGGTCGCCCTCGTGAACGCGAAGGTGCTTACCCACGGCAACCTGGTAGACCTGCTCCTCGTCGTTCTCCATGGTGACGATGATCTCGCGCTTTCCGCGCTTGATCCCGCCGAAGGAGACGCGCCCGTCCACCTCGGTAATCGTCGCCGGGTCCTTGGGACGCCGGGCCTCGAAGAGCTCGGCCACCCGCGGAAGGCCGCCGGTGATATCCCGGGTCTTGTAGGCCTCCCGGCTGATCTTGGCGATCGTGTCTCCGGGCTGGACCTTCTCCTTGTCGTGCACCAGGAGCTGGGCGCCCACCGGGACGATGAACTCGCGGAGCTTCTTACCCTTCGAGTCCACGATCTCGATGCGCGGGTGCAGCTTCTTGTCGCGGTCGTCGATGATGACCAATTGACGCCGGCCTGTCGCCTCGTCGAGCTCCTCGCGGAACGTCTCTTCAGGCACGATGTCGTTGTACTGGATCTTACCGACGTGGTCCGCAACGATGGGTTCTGAATACGGATCCCAGCCGAACAGGAGATCGCCGGGACTCACCTCTTGACCGTCGGTCACGTGGAGCTGCGCGCCGTATGGAACGGCCAGGCGGGATCGGATTCTCTCCCCTCCCGTCCGCATCAGCAACTGGCCCTCGCGACTCGTCACGACGATGCGACCGTCCGGGCTCTCGACCGTCGTCACCCGCTCGAATCCCACGGTTCCCTTCAGCTTCGACTTTCGCTGCGTTTGCGCCGCGATCCGTGCTGCGGTGCCGCCGATGTGGAATGTCCGGAGCGTGAGCTGCGTACCCGGCTCGCCGATCGACTGGGCCGCCAGGATTCCCACGGCCTCACCGACGTCCACCATCTTCATCGTGGCCAGGTTCCGACCGTAGCACGCCTGGCAGAGTCCCCGCCGCGCCTCGCAGGTCAGGACGGAGCGAATCTTCACCGACTGAAGGCCGGCTTCCTCGATCGCCTCGGCCGCCTCGTCCCCGATGATCTCGCCCGCCTTGACGATGACCTCGTCGCTGATCGGGTCCACCACGTCTTCGCGAGCGACATTGCCCACGACGCGATCTCCAAGGGGCTCGATGATGTCCTCGCCCTCCTTGAGGGCCGAGATCTCGAGTCCGAGAACCGTGCCGCAGTCGTCCTCGACCACGACGACGTCCTGCGCCACGTCGACGAGGCGACGCGTCAGGTATCCGGCATCGGCCGTCTTCAGCGCCGTATCGGCCAGACCCTTTCGGGCTCCGTGCGTCGAGATGAAGTACTCGAGCACGCTCAATCCTTCGCGGAAGTTCGCTCGGATCGGGCTCTCGATGATCTCGCCGATGCCCCCGGTCAGTTTCTTCTGGGGCTTGGCCATCAGGCCGCGCATCCCCGCGAGCTGCCGGATCTGGTCCCGCGAGCCTCTCGACCCGGACTCGAACATCATGTAGATAGGATTGTAGCCCTCCCGCGACGAGGACATGCCCTTCACCATCGCGTCGGCCACATCGTTGTTCGCATGGGTCCAGGCGTCGATGACCTTGTTGTATCGCTCACCGAACGAGATCACGCCCTTGTGGTACGCCCGGGTGAACCGATCGACGTCTTCCTGTGCATCCGAGAGGATGACGGCTTTCTCCTCGGGGATGACCATGTCCTCCATTCCGACCGACACGCCGCCCTTCGTGGCGTGACCGAACCCGAAGTTCTTGAGGTTGTCGAGGAACTCCGTGGTGCGCGACATCCCGGCGGCCCGGAAGACCTCGAACACGAGGTCGCCCAACATTCCCTTGTCCATGACGGTGTTCTGGAACGGCATCTCGTCCGGGATGATGTCGTTGAACATGATCCGACCCACCGTGGTCACGATCCACTCACCGTCATCCAGGTACAGCGCCGGAAGATGGTAGTCGGGCGTGCCCCGTTCCGTCTCCAGGCGCCCGTTCGCCAGCGCCAGTTCGATTTCCGCTGCCCCCGTGAACCGCGGCAGATCGTCATCCACCGTCGCCTCGGCGAAGTCCGCCGGCGCCTTGGTGACGAAGTAGCACCCGAGCACCATGTCCTGGCTCGGCGCCGCGATCGGGCGACCGTTGGACGGTTTCAGGACGTTGTTGCTCGACAGCATCAGGATGCGGGCCTCGAGCTGCGCCTCGAAGGACAGCGGTACGTGAACCGCCATCTGGTCGCCATCGAAATCCGCGTTGAACGCCGCGCACACCAGCGGATGAATCCGGATCGCCTTCCCTTCGACGAGGACCGGCTCGAAAGCCTGGATGCCGAGGCGATGCAGCGTGGGCGCCCGGTTCAGCAGCACCGGGTGGTCCCTGATGATGTCCTCGAGCACTTCGTAGACCTTCGGGTCATATCGCTCGACGAGCTTCTTGGCGCGCTTGACGGTCTCGGCATCACCCCGGCGCTCGAGCTCGTGGATGATGAACGGCTTGAACAACTCGACCGCCATCACCTTCGGAAGACCGCACTGGTGCAGTTGAAGCTCGGGGCCGACCACGATCACCGACCGGCCCGAGTAGTCGACACGCTTTCCGAGCAGGTTCTGACGGAACCTTCCCTGTTTGCCCTTCAGCATGTCGGACAGAGACTTCAAGGGGCGCTTTCCGCGTCCGCGAATCGCCTTTCCGCGACGTCCGTTGTCGAACAAGGCGTCGACGGCTTCCTGCAGCATCCTCTTCTCGTTGCGCAGGATGACCTCAGGCGCCCTCATCTCGAGCAGCTTCTTAAGCCGGTTGTTCCGGTTGATCACCCGCCGGTAAAGGTCGTTCAGATCCGACGTGGCGAAACGACCTCCGTCCAGCGGCACGAGTGGACGCAGGTCCGGCGGAATCACCGGAATCACGTCCATCACCATGTGTTCCGGGTTGTTCCGTTTCGCCGGGTCACCGTCGGAGTTCCGAATGGCGTCGATGACCTTCAGCCGCTTCAGCTTCTTCTTCTTTCTCTGCTTCGAAGTCTCCGTGGCCACCTCGACTCGAAGGCGCTCCGCCTCCGAGTCCACGTCGAGCTGGTTCATCAACGTGCGCACCGCCTCCGCCCCTATCTCGGCCCGGAACTCGGTGTCGCCCGCTTCTCGCGCCAGGTCCGTGTACTCCCAGTACTCGTCTTCCGTGAGCACTTGGCGGACCTCAGCCTCGAGGCTGCCCGGATTCGTGATCACGTAAGCCGCGTAGTAGATGACGCTCTCCAGGTCGCGCAGCTTCATTCCGAGCAGGTAGCCCATCTGGGACGGCAGGGTCTTGAAGAACCAGATATGGGCGACCGGCACGGCCAGTTCGATGTGACCCATGCGTTCCCGGCGCACTTTCGACAGCGTGACCTCGACGCCGCACTTGTCACATACGTGACCGCGGTACCGGATGCGCTTGAACTTGCCGCAGTGGCATTCCCAATCCTTGACCGGCCCAAAAATCCGCTCACAGAACAGACCGTCACGCTCCGGTTTGAACGACCGGTAGTTGATCGTCTCGGGCTTGGTGACCTCACCATAGCTCCACGACCGGATCTCGTCCGGCGAGGCGATCTTGATCTGCATCCAGTCGAAGTCCGAGGTGCCGGCTCCGCGATGCCGGGGGAAATCGATCATCCTGTCTGACCCCTCTGTCGCTTGAGAATCTTCATCCGCCGAAGATCGAATCGTCGTCGTCGCTGCCCAGCGTGACGCTGAGTCCGAGTGCC
>JABDQB010000101.1 GCA_013042495.1 Gemmatimonadota bacterium | reverse complement strand
GGATACAGGTGGGCCATGTCGCCTACCTCACGGGAGCGCGGCAACGAGGTCGGATGCCGTGAACGAGTACTCCTCGTCCGCGATCTGCTCCGAGATGTCCACCTGTGCCGAGGTCGGATAGCCGGCCGCTTCATCATAGGTCGCTTCGAATACCACGGGGTCGCTGGCCAGCGACCCCGCGAGGCGGTCGAACAGGCCGTCGATCGTCTCGTACAGGCCGTAGGTATCCGGCGCAGCCGGCGCGTCCGAGTCCAGCAGAAACACCGAGGTGACCTCTCCATCGGTCACGCCCACGCGCGCCGTCTCCAGGAGTTGTGGGGGGCAGAAGCACGATAGTCGGTACAGGTACGTGTAGTTCGCGATTCCGGTCGCCTCCCAGCGGGCCCTGGCACTCGTGAGGTCCTCGACCTCGGGCTCGATCGGGTCGTTTCCGCACGCGGCGGCGCAAAGCACGGCCACGGATACGAGCAGGCCCTGTAGCGGTGCCGCATTCATGCCTTCGCCTCCTTGCGCGACTTGGGTACGGAGGGCCTGGCTGCCGGCGCATCCGTCATCGGAAGCCGGAACCGGCGCCGACCGTCGAAGGCGTGCAGCGCTCCCGCGACCGCGCCGGCTGTCGGCACGAGTCCGATCTCGCCCACTCCCTTGGAGCCGTAGCCGCCCACCTCGTCCGGCACCTCCACGAGGACGACCTCGATCTCGGGGGTGTCCTTCGCCTTCAGAATCCCGAGGTCCCTCAGCAGCAGGGAGTCGGGCACTCCGTCCGTGCACGGGAAGTCTTCGGAGAGAGCGTACCCGAGGCCCATGTGAACGCCGCCTTCGATCTGGCCGGCGCATAGCACGGGATTGATGGCCCGCCCAACGTCGTGCGCCGCGACGACCCTGTCGAGGCGTCCATCGTCGTCCAGGATCACGACCTGGGTGGCATAGCTGAAGGTCATGTGCGTGACCGGTTCAGCCACGTCGGCGCCCGGCTTGGTCGTGAAGTCGCACACGTACTCGCCATGGTACTCGCGGCCCGAAAGATGGGTCACTCCCCGCCGGCCGCCCTCGGCCGAACTGAGGTCGGCGGCCAGCTTCTGCGCGGCGATGCGGCCGGCTTCGGTCAGTAGAGCTGTCGCGCGCGACGCCGTGGTCATGCCGCACACCACACGCGGGTCGCTGGCGGTCCGGACGTCCATGACATCGACCGGCAGTCCGGTCTCATGGTGCACGACCTGTCGGAGCACGGTGAACAGGCCCTGTCCCATCTCGGTGTAGCCCGTCAGGATCTCGAGGCGTCCATCAGATCCCACGCGGAGCAGGACGCGTCCCGAATCGTCCATCCCGTTTCCGATCCCGGTGTTCTTGATGCCGCAGCCGATGCCGGCGTACCGGGCCGTCTTGTAGTCCTCACGCACGGCCTCGAGCGTCTCCCGGATGCCGCAGCTACCGGTCATCACCTGCCCCGTCGCGAATCGGTCGCCGGGAGCCAGGATGTTGCGTTCGCGAATGTCGTAACCGTCTATCCCCACCCTCTCCGCCAGCAAGTCCATGATGCCCTCGATGGCGAACGATGCCTGGTTGGCGCCGAATCCACGCATCGCTCCGCAAGGGGGGTTGTTCGTGTAGACGGTTTTCGCCTCGATGTCCACCGCCGGCACGCGGTACGGGCCGCAGGAGTGTCCGGCCGCGCGCTCGAGCATCTTCATTCCGACCGAGGCATAGGCCCCGGTGTCACCGATGATGCGCGCGCGTATGGCCTTGAGGCGTCCGGAATCGTCCGTGCCGGCTTCGTAACTCAGCGTGATGGGATGGCGCTTCGGGTGCATGCGAACAGACTGCTCGCGCGTCAGGATGGTCCGAACGGCCCGTCCGGTGAGGAAAGCGGCAAGGGCGGTCTGCGCCTGGATCGAAAGGTCTTCCTTGCCCCCGAACGCGCCGCCGTTGCTGACGAGCTCCACCTCCACCGACCCGGGCTCGATGCCGAGAACCGAGGCCACCTGGGCCTGGTCATCGTGCACGCCCTGGCCCTGGGTGAAGACCTTGAGCGGGCCGGCAGGCCCGGCCGGTAC
>JABDQB010000098.1 GCA_013042495.1 Gemmatimonadota bacterium | reverse complement strand
GCCGGACGATCCTGGCCGTGGTGGCCGTGGTGACGGCCGGGTTCCTGGCGGCATCCGCCATCCGCTTCCGCGGACATCGATGGATGGCCTGGCCGGTAGCCGGCTGGGTGGTCATGGTGTTCCTGGTCGGGTCCGCGGCGCCGGCGCTCGTGCAGCGGCTGAGAGTGGAGCCCAGCGAACTGGCCCTCGAGCGAGAGTACCTGGCTGCCAACATCGAGTTCACCCGGAAGGCCTTCGGACTGGAAGGTCTCCAGTCCAGGGACCACCCGGCCCGCGGCGAGATCGACGCGGCGATGGTGGCCGACAACCGGGGGACGATCCGCAACGTCCGGCTGTGGGACGAGGGCCCGCTGCTCCAGAGCTACAACCAGATCCAGTTCTTCCGCCTCTACTACGACTTCATGGCCGTGCACACGGACCGCTACACGGTCGACGGCGAGCTGCGGCAGGTGATGCTCGCCACGCGTGAGCTGTCGGCCAGCAAGCTTCCTGCCGAGGCCCAGCGCTGGGTGAACCGCCACCTCCAGTTCACCCACGGCTACGGCGTGGCCATGAGCCCGGTGACGGAAGTCGAGGCCGGCGGCCGACCCACCTTCTTCATCCGCGATCTGCCCCCGGTGGGCCGGATTCCGCTCGATCGTCCCGAGATCTACTACGGTCTCCGCAGCCTGGACTTCGTGATCGCCCGCAGCGGGATGCAGGAGTTCAACTACCCCGGGCCGGAGGGGCCCGAGTACAACAGCTACGAGGGAAGCGGCGGCGTCCTGATGGGATCGTTCTTCCGCCGTCTGCTCTACGCCTGGAAGTTCGGCGACCTCAACATCCTGATCACCGGCGAGGTGGGGCCGGAGAGCCGGATCCAGTTCCATCGCACGGTATCGGAGCGCGTGGCCACGATCGCTCCGTTCCTGATGAGGGACCGCGAAGCCTACGCCGTCGTCGCCGACGGCCGCGTGTCCTGGATCCAGGACGCCTACACGGTCACCCAACGGTATCCCTACGCGACGCGCTGGGAAGGCCGGTTCAACTACATCCGGAACAGCGTCAAGGCGGTCGTGGATGCGTACGATGGGAGCGTGGACTTCTACGTCTTCGAGCCCGACGACCCGCTGGTCCGCACCTACGCGGCGATCTTCCCCGGCCTGTTCAAGCCGCGCGAAGAGATGCCGGAGCGCCTTCGCGCACACGTACGGGTGCCGCTGGATCTGTTCACCGTCCAGACGCAGATGCTGCTCCAGTACCACATGCGTGACCCGGGCGTGTTCTACAACAAGGAAGACCAGTGGGACGTCCCCATTCAGACGTCCTTCGGCCGCTCCGAGCGTCTTCGGCCCTACTACATCGTGGCCCGGCTGCCCGGAGAGGAGAAGGAGGAGTTCCTGCTGATCCAGCCGTTCACGCCCGACAAGCGGCACAACCTGGTCGGCTGGATGGCGGCGCGGAACGACGGCGAGCACTACGACGAGCGGATCCTGTTCCGCTTCCCGACGGGCCGGCACGTGGACGGGCCCAACCAGATCGAGGCCCGCATCGACAACGACGCCGTGATCTCGGAGCAGTTCACGCTGTGGGGCCAGGTGGGATCGGAGGTGATGCGGGGGATCCTGCTGGTGATCCCCATGGGGGACGCCATCCTGTACGCCGAGCCGGTGTTCCTGAAGCCCGAGACGCTCGAGTTCCCGGAGCTCCGCCGCATCATCCTGGCCGACGTCGAGCAGGTGAACATGCACCAGACGCTCGAGGAGTCCGTCGCTGCCCTGATCGGGGTGCTGCCTGCGGTCGGGCCGGTCTCGGAGGGCACGGCGGCCGAGCCGGGAGCGGCCGAGGCGAGGGCAGGACCGGCGCGCGGGGCCGACGTGGAGGTGACGCCGGCGCTCGTGGACTCGATCCGCCTCGAGCTGCGGCAGACCATCGAGAAGTTGCGGACGCTGCTCGACCGGCTGGAGCGGGACGGGGGCTGAGGCCGGGCCGGCGGCCGGACCTTTCGGGTAGGGCACGTGAACGACACAGTTGCTTTGAGCGGGTCTCTCGACCCGCCTGACGTGACCACCGATCCGACCGTCAGATAAGTGCGGCGAGGGTTGCGACGGGCAGTCAATTCGGTATCGTTTGCATAGACGCGGCCCCACCGATGTCGCCGGCTGGACCCCCCTCCTGGCTTGCCCCCTCACATCTCCTCTTCTCATGGAGGTGCTCGATGCGTTACGCGTTCCTCGCGTTCATTCTCCTGGCGTTTGCCGCTCTTGCCGTGGGGTGCGACGAAGCAGTGCCGACGTCGCCTGACGCTGTAACCGCAGTTGCTGACGCCCAGGGTACGTTCGCCCAGCATCCGGTCAAGACGGACACGAAGACATGTGCGGTGGGTCAAACCGTGACCTGGGACGGCGACATCTGGGTGTGTACGGATCTGCCTTCGGCTGCCGTAGCGGGCTGGGAGTTCCAGAAGCGGAGGTGCACGGTCAATCCGGGCCAGACGCTTGGATGCCGCGCCACCTGCAATCCGGGGAAGAAGATCCTCGGTGGCGGCTACTCCTTCTGGCCGGTGCAACCGGCTAAAGGCGACATCGAGATTCCGACGGACAAGCCGGTAT
>JABDQB010000096.1 GCA_013042495.1 Gemmatimonadota bacterium | reverse complement strand
GCGAGAACGACTGAGACTGGGAACCCGGCGAGAATCGCCAGGAGCAACGGCGTCTCCAGACTCTGCAGACCGAAATTGTCCAGCGTGTCAGAGATCAACCCCGCAGCCGCCGCGATGAACGCGAGATACACCACGGCCACGTTATACACCTTCCGTCGTTTCAGTTCTTCCCAGAACGTCAGGCGCCCGGTCGGATCCGCCGCCGGCGCTCCGACCGTCGTCGTCTGGCTCGTTCCGGCCGCAGGTGTCACGCCCGGCACGCTTACGCCCGCGTACACACCGGATCCCGTTCCCGAAGCCAGCTGCACCGCTTCCCCATACTGACTGGCCGTCGGAAACCGATCCGCCGGAAGGCGAGCGAGTGCCTTGAGCACCGCCGCGTTCAGGGGCTCCGGAACAGTCTCGCGCAGGAGTGTGAGGGATGTCGGTGACTCGGACTGTCGGCGCGCCATCGTGATTTGCGGCGACCGGCCCGCCAGCGGCGCCTCGCCGGCCAGCATTTCGTAGGTGAGACACGCCAGGGAGTAGATGTCGCTTCTGCCATCGAGGACCGCCTCGCCCCGCGCCTGTTCCGGACTCATGTACGCGGGTGTGCCCACCGCCATTCCGGTCTCCGTGAGCCGCTCGCCGCCGCCTAGCGTGATCGCACGAGCGATCCCGAAGTCCGTGATCAGGGCGTGACGCCTGGACAGCATCACGTTCTCCGGTTTGATGTCCCGATGAATGACATCTCTCGCGTGAGCGAAGTCGAGCGCATCCGCCACCTCGACGGTGATCCTGACCGTCTCCTCGATCGACAGGTAGCGCTCACGCTTCAGTCGATCCCGCAGGGTCTCTCCCTCGACACACGGGGTCACGTGGTACAGTAGACCTTCCGCATCCCCGGAATCGTACAATGGGAGGATGTGCGGATGCACGAGCCCGGCGGCAATCTCGATCTCGCGCAGGAACCGCTGGGCGCCAACCGAGGCCGCCAGCTCGGGAAGCAGAACCTTGACGGCGACGGTGCGATCGTGCTTGACGTCCCGGGCCTCGAAGACCATGGACATCCCCCCGCGACCCAGTTCATCCAGTATCTCGTATCGTCCCTCGACCGCCGTCGCCAGCCGTTCACGTAGCTTTGCCATGACTACATTCCGGTGGGGTGGTCGGCGAATCGGAAGTCGAGCCCGTAGCGGTCGGACAGCAGTCCGCCCAGGGCACGCACACCGGCGGTTTCCGTCGCGTAATGACCGGCATAAACCACGTTCAAGCCGATTTCAGTGGCCTCGTGATACGTGTGGTGATTACCCTCCCCGGTTACGAACGTATCGAGTCCCTCCTCATGCGCCTGTTCAATCAGTGACCCCGCTGAGCCCGTCGCGATGCCCACCCGGCGCACGTGCTCGGGACCGCCAGGAATCAGCTTCGGCTCCGTGCCGCACGCAGCCCCGACCCTGGCCACGAAATCGCGCAACGACAAATCGGTCGCGGCCCACACCCCGAGTCCTTCCAGGTCCGACCATCGACCGAACGTTCCCTCGGTGTCGAGGCCCAACTCGCGGGCCAGCAACACGTTGTTGCCGATTTCCGGATGAACATCCAGTGGCAGGTGCGAACTGTACAGCGCCATGTCGGCATCCAACAGAGCTTTCAAACGCCGGTAGGAACGGCCGGTGATGGGAAGCGGATCGCCCCAGAACAGGCCGTGATGCACGATGAGGAGCTGGGCACCGTCGCGGGCCGCCTCATCGATCGTGGCCTGGCAGGCGTCGGTAGCAACACATACAGACTCGATAGGCGAGCGGCAGGCCACCTGGAGTCCGTTCCAGGCGCCGGGATAGTCCGGCACCCGGCTCACCTCGAGGTAATCGTCGAGAAACTCGACGAGTTCCCGCAGATCCGCCACGCAGTCCTCCTTCAACCGATAGAAGGATCGGTCAGTATGCCCGAGCCCTCACGACCTCACCCTTCGAGGGTGCTCCGCACAGGCAGCGCGCAGGAGCCCCGTCCGATCGGAATTCCTCATCCGGGATGACCCGGATCGTGGATTTCGTCTCTTCCTTGACATTCTGCTCACAGTCGGCTTCTCCGCACCAGCCTGTGTATACGAAGCCTCCCTGTTCCTCGATCAGGCGCTGAAACTCGGCGTAGTCCTCGATTCCACGGACGGTAGCCGCCTCTCGCCGTGCCAACGCGGCCGTCAGCAGTTCTTCCTGGATCCCGTCGAGAAAGGTCCGCAGCCGGGAGCCCAGTCCTGCCAGCGGCATCGCCGTCTTGCGATCCGAGCCCTCGGGGGTGAACCGACGAACCGCCATCACGCTCTCGGCCTGTACGTCCCTCGGGCCGATCTCCAGCCGAAGAGGCACCCCCCGTCGCTCCCAGTCGTAGTATTTGGACCCGGGGTTCATGCCTTCGCGGTCGTCCACATGAACGCGGATTCCGGCTGCCTCCATATCCACTTTGACCCGATTGCTGGCATCGAGGACCAGTCTGTGCTGCTCTTCATCTCGCCATATCGGCACGATGACGGTCTCGTAGGGCGCCAACTTCGGGGGAAGGACGAGCCCCTCATCATCGCCGTGGGTCATGATCAGCCCGCCGACGAGCCTGGTCGATACCCCCCAGGAAGTACTCCACACGTAGACGTGTTCGCCCTCTTCGTTCTGAAACCGCACGTCGAAGGCGCGCGCAAAATTCTCACCGAGACTGTGACTCGTACCGGCCTGGAGCGCCTTATTGTCCTTCATGAGTCCTTCACACGCGTACGTTCGAAGGGCACCCGCAAAGCGCTCTGTGTCCGTCTTCAGACCGGTGACCACCGGCATGGCCATCCAGTCCTCCATGAAGGTCCGGTAGACCCCGAGCATCCGCCGCGTCTCCTCTTCGGCTTCGGCCTCATTCGCATGCGCCGTGTGCCCTTCCTGCCACAGAAACTCCGTCGTGCGCAAGAAAGGACGTGTTCGCATCTCCCACCGCACCACGTTCGCCCACTGGTTGAGCAGCACCGGCAGATCGCGATACGAGTGAATCCAGTCACTGAGGATGGGCCAGATGATCGCCTCGGACGTCGGGCGCACGACCAACGGCTCCTCGAGCTTGGTTCCTCCAGCGTGTGTGACGATCGCCGTTTCGGGAGCAAAGCCTTCCACATGCTCGGCCTCGCGATCCAGCAAAGACTTTGGGAGGAAGAGCGGGAAATACGCGTTCTGGTGACCGGTGGCCTTGAACATCCCATCCAGCGCGCCCTGCATCAGTTCCCAGATGCGGTATCCGTACGGCCGGATGACCATGCATCCGCGGACCGGCGAATGACTCGCCAACTCCGCCTGCTGGACGATCTCGTTGTACCAGGCCGAGAAATCCTCGCTCTGGGAAGTAAGTCTCTTGCCGTTCGACATGCTCTATTACCCCCTGGGCCGGGTTACGGGCCCGGCCGATTCAGTTCGCTCTTAGCCGTCGGCTCCGCCCGCGAGCAACTCGGCCACCGATACTTTCGTCTCCGCTCCCGTATCCATCGAGCGGACCACGTACTCACCTCGCTCGACCTCTTCGGGGCCCACCACGATCACACGCCCCGCCCCGGCCTGATTCGCCACCTTGAATTGCCGGCCCACTCCCCGGCTCCGATAGTCGAAACCTACCCGTCTGCCGAGCGACCGCAGCGAATGGACAATACGAAGCGCCGCCGGCAATTGCTCGGGCGACACGTGAATCACGAAGTCATCGAGGGTATGCTCGGTCTCGGGGACGAGGTCCCGGTCGCGAAGCAACTCGCCGAGAACGACATCCCCCATGCCAAATCCGAGCGCGGGCAACGCCGGGCCTCCCACGGCTTCGAGGAGATCGTCGTATCTGCCGCCCCCACAAATCGCGCGAAACTTCCCCTTCCGATCCCACAACTCGAACACGAGGCCCGTGTAATACGCCAGGCCGCGAACGAGCCGGAGATCCAGTGCCACATAGTCCGCCAGCCCGGCGGCGTCGATCTGCGCGCTGAGTTCTGCCACGCGCACCAGCCTGGCCTCCACCTCGGGGACATCCCCAAAGTCCCGGGACAGGTCGCCGAGTTCCATCGCAGTGACATCCAAGACGCGCCGCGCCGTACCGGATTCCAAGCCAGCTTCCGTGAGGCGATCCAGCACCCAGGCCTCCGACTCGCGATCCGCTTTGTCGAGCGCGGCGAATGCCGCAGGCATGGCGGGTTCGGGCACTCCCAGTCTCAGCAACACCGCCGAAATCAACGCCCTATCCGAATAGCGAGCGACGAAGTCTTCCGGTCCCAGACCGAACTCCCGGAGCACGTCGATGGAGGCCGCCAGGACCTCCACGTCGGATGCCACGGACGTCTCGCCAACGATGTCCAGGTTCAGCTGAAAGTGCTCACGTAGCCGACCCTTCTGCGGCCGCTCGTACCGGAAGAGCTGCGGAACTGAAAACCACTTGATCGGTTTGGGAAGCCCCCCGGCGCGCGCGGCGACCATGCGCGCGAACGTCGGTGTCATCTCGGGCCGCAGAGCGACCTCGCGCCCCCCCTGGTCCACGAAGTCGTACAGCTGCCCGACAATCTCCTCACCCGACTTGCGCGTATACAGTTCCAGGCTCTCGAGGGGCGGCCCATCGTACTCTACAAACCCATAGCGGTCCGCGACTTTCCGCCACGTGCGGAAAATGTGGGATCGAAGGGCCAGATCGGCCGGATAGAAGTCCCGAAAACCGGGCAAGCTGGAAGTGGTCATGAGTACGCCAATGTATGCGGCGCCTCGCTCGACCGGCAACAGAAAGCGCCGACCCGCGAAGGGCCGGCGCATCCTGCGATCGTGTGTGAGAAGAACCGTTAGGTCTCAGTTGGTCCCGCAGAAGCGGTCGTATGCGGCGCTGAGTTCGTCCGCGATCTCGGCCGCGTCGCGCCCTTCGATCTGGTGCC
>JABDQB010000087.1 GCA_013042495.1 Gemmatimonadota bacterium | reverse complement strand
TCGAGACCATCATGGTGAACTCGAACCCGGAAACGGTCTCCACCGACTTCGATATCTCTGACAAGCTGTATTTCGAGCCGCTGACCCTCGAGGACGTGCTGGAGATCGTGGAGCACGAGAAGCCCGAAGGCGTCATCGTGCAGATGGGAGGCCAGACGCCCCTGCGCCTCGCACGCCGACTGCAGGACCTGGGCGTACCGATCCTCGGGACCAGTGTGGATGCCATCGACCGGGCCGAGGACCGGAAGCGTTTCGAGGCCCTGTGCCGGGAACTCGACATCGCGTGCCCCGAGGCGGGCACGGCGAACAGCGTGGCGGAAGCCGTCGAGGTGGCGGAGAAGATCGGGTATCCGGTACTCGTACGCCCCAGCTATGTACTCGGCGGTCGCGGCATGGAGATTGTCTACGACCCGGAGAAATTGAAGGAATACTTCGCGGTGGCCGCCAGCGCTTCGCCAGAGCATCCGGTCCTGCTCGACCGCTTCCTCGAGGACGCGTTCGAGGCCGACGTGGACGCTGTTTGCGACGGTGAGACCGTCCTGGTCGGCGGCGTCATGCAGCACATCGAGGAGGCCGGGATCCACTCCGGCGATTCGGCCTGCGTGCTTCCGCCCTATCTGCTGAGTGACGATCGAATCGCGGAGATGAAGCAGCACACCCGGGCCTTCGCCGAGGCCCTGGGCGTCCAGGGGTTGATCAACGTCCAGTACGCCGTTCACGAAGGCCGGACCTACGTGCTCGAAGTGAACCCGCGGGCCAGCCGCACCGTTCCCTTCGTGAGCAAAGCCACCGGGATCCCCCTCGCCCGTGTTGCGGCGCGGATCCTCGCCGGTGAACGCCTCGCCGACATGGACCTGCCCGAGGACCCTGAAGTGTGGGACGTGGCGGTGAAGGAAGCCGTCTTCCCGTTCAACAAGATACCGGATGCCGACACGCAGCTCGGACCGGAAATGCGCTCGACCGGCGAAGTCATGGGGTGGGCCGACAGTTTCGGCCTCGCGTTTGCCAAGGCACAGGTATCGGCCGATGAGTCTCTGCCGCTCGAAGGCACCGTGGTCGTGACGGTGCACGACCGCGACAAGCCCGCGGCCATCCCGATCGTTCGCCGGTTCCATGAGCTGGGGTTCGAGATCGTGGCCACGGAAGGTACGGCCCGGTATCTGAGGGGACGGGGCGTCCCCTGCCGGACGGTGCTGAAAGTGCACGAGGGGCGGCCGAACATCCTCGACCTTCTGATGTCCGGCGACATTCAGCTGCTGCTCAATACGCCTCTCGGAAAACACGCGCAGCAAGACGATTACATGATCCGTAGTGCCGCGATCACACGAGGCGTACCCTATACGACGACCCTCTCCGCGGCCTCAGCGGCCACGGACGCCATCATGGCGCTGCGTAGCCGCCGCCTTACCGTCCGCAGTCTGCAAGAGCGGGCCGACGTCGTGAAGGTCGCTGTTCCACAGACCTGAGGAACCGGACCGCGCCCCTTTTGGTTCAGCGATGGGATGAACGTCATCATACGACATATTCGGAGATTCCAGACGCCGCCACTCGCTTTCGTTGTGAGCGTGCTGGCCTGTGCATCGGCCTGCGGAGGAGAGCAGAAGGAAGGTTCTGACCCGGCGGCCGAACACCGGATGGCTGGCGCCGTCGTCTCCAGTCCCGACGTGCAGCCCGACGATCGTGTTTTCGAGACCCTCCAGCACTTCGTCGACGGCTACTGGCTACGCATGGTCCCACCCCAGGGAGACCCGCCCACGCATTGGTCCGACCTCGAGGCATCTCTCCGCCCGGAGGACTGCTCGACCTGCCACCCTGCACAGTTCGAGGACTGGCAGACCACGGTGCACTCCGATGCCTATTCGCCGGGACTGTCGGGACAACTCGTGAACTGGGAGGGAGCTGCGTTCGGCACGGTGCAGAGCTGCCTGATGTGCCACGCCCCCCTGTCCGAACAGAGCGCCTATTTGCCGAGTGGTGACGATTGGACCCCAAATCCGGCGTACGACGCGGGCCTGCGAAATCACGGAATCGCGTGCGCCTCGTGCCACGTGCGAGGCAATCGCCGGCACGGACCCCCCCTGAGAGACGGGTCCACGGAGCCGTCGCCGGAGGGCTCGCCGCACGGAGGGGTCGTCCGCACCGCGTTCTTCGAGGATTCGCGCTTCTGCGCCGGCTGCCACCAGTTCGGACCCGGGGGAGCGGCGCCGAACGGAAAACCCCTCGAGAACACGTTTGCCGAGTGGGAGGCCAGCCGCTACGCGGACGAGGGAGTGTCCTGCCAGTCGTGTCACATGCCCGACAGGCGGCACCTGTGGCGAGGCATACACGACCCGGAGATGGTACGGTCCGGAATCACGATCGAGTGGCTGGGAAGGTCGACGAAAGCGGGCGAAGCCGGGCTTCGTATCACCAATACCGGCACGGGCCACCGATTTCCGACCTACGCCACCCCGGAGGTTCTCGTTCGCATCCTGTTGCTGGACGGGGATCGCGAGCCGATGGATGGAACGATGGCAGAGCATTCCATCGCGCGACGCATTGCCTACCAGGGTGGAGCCTGGATCGAGCTTTCCGACACACGGCTCGCTCCCGACAGTGCTGTCGTCGTTCCCATCCCGGTTGTGGACGGGGCGCGGCACGTCCGGGCCGAGATCTCGGTCAAGCCGGACGCGTTCTATCGTGAGGTGTTCGACGTGATGCTCGCGGGGATGCTCAGCGACACATCCAGGGCGCTCCTCAGCGAGGCCCGGCGCCGGGCAGACTTCAGTCCCTTCATCTTGTTCGATGAGACGGTGGCGCTGACCCGCTGATGCCTCAGGCGGGCAGTTCCAGCATGAAGATGCTTCCGGCGCCCTTCCCCTCCGATTCCGCCCAGATCCTGCCCCCGTGCATTTCAACGATCCTGCGCGCCATGGCCAGCCCGACGCCCGTTCCGGTGCCTCTCGAATCCAGGCGACGAAACACGTCGAACACGCGCTCAAGGTCCGCTGGATTGATCCCCACGCCGTTGTCGCGAACGAAGACCACGTGTTTGCCGGGCCGTGCCTCCGTACCGATCTCGAGGCGCGGCTCCGCCTGGTCACCCATGTAGGTCACAGCGTTCTGGACCAGGATTCGGAGCAGCTGGAGCAGGCGGATCCGGTCACCAAATACGCGCGGCAGGTCTCCGACCTCCACGACGACATCGCGTGACTGAATCTGGCTGCGGCAAAGATCGACGGCCTCCGCCGCCAGTTCCCCCAGGCTCACGG
>JABDQB010000082.1 GCA_013042495.1 Gemmatimonadota bacterium | reverse complement strand
GACTGGGACCGCGACGTGGCTGTCGCGCTGGCCGAGGCCGCCGGTATCGGACCCCTGACCGACGAACACTGGAACGTACTCGACTTCTGTCGCCGCGATGCGGGGCAGAGCGGTGCCGCACCCGGACTGCGGCGCATCACGAAGGAACTCGACATCCCACCGGCGGACATGTACCGGCTCTTCCCCAAGGGACCCGGAACGCTCGCCGCCCGTATCGCGGGCCTGTACAAGCCCAAGAGCTGCGTCTAGGAGACGATCATGACCACGACCCTGACCCAATCCGGCACCGCGGCCGGCACCACCCCCGCCGCCGAGCCGGCCACCCGCCGCAAGGTGGCCATCATCTGCTCGAAGGGCAGCCTGGACATGGCCTATCCCGGCCTGATCCTCGCGAATGCCGCCCGGATGATGGACATCGACGCGATGATCTTCTTCACCTTCTGGGGCCTCGACATCGTCCGCGAGAAGACGGCCGACAAGCTCCAGCCGGGAATCGTGGGCAACCCGGCCACGCACATGCCCGCGATGTTCGCCGGCCTCCCCGGTATGGGGCAGATGGCCGCGCACATGATGAAGAAGAAGATCGAGGAGATCGAGATCCCGTCCGTGCGCGAACTGCTCGAGACGCTCGAGGCAGCCGGCGCCAAGCTCTACGCCTGTCACATGGCGATGGAGATGATGGGCTTCACGAAGGAAGACCTGGTTCCCCAGGTACACGACGTGATCACGGCCATGGACTTCTTCGAGGAGTCGGAAGGGGCCCAGATCGTATTCGTGTGAACGACGCCAGAAGGAGGATTTCAATGAAGATGTCCGCAGCGCGCGCCGGATCGTTCGCCGCCGCGATCGCTCTCGCCCTGACCGCGGCCCCGACGGCCGCACAAACCAATGGGTACGTCCTTCAATGCCTGTCGGCCCGGACGTCCGGCCAGGGGTGCGTAACCCGCGCCCAGGAGGCCACGCCCACGAGCCTGTTCCGTGATCCGGCGAGCCTGGTCGCCTTCGACCAGCCGGCTCTCGAGATCAACGCCGCGCCCTTCGTGCCGTCCCTGACGTTCCAGAACTCGGTCAATTCGGTCGTCGACGGAAACCGTCACGTGTACCCGATGGGCAGTATCGCCTACGTCGGCCCGAAGATCGGCCGGTTCGCCTGGGCCCTCGGCATTGAGCCGATCGGCGGCTTCGGCTCGGACTTCGAGCTGCAGCACGCCCTTCTGAGCGGCCCCGGCAACGATCTCGTGGACTACGAGAGCTTCTTCGCCGCGGGAAAGATCGGCGGCAGCGTGGCCACCGAGCTGGCCCCCGGCCTCTCGATCGGCGCCGGAATCAGCGCGGTCTACGCGCAGATCCGTGACTTCCGCATGCCGTTCACCATGCCGCCGAGCGTGGCGCAGGGGATGGGCGGAATTCCGCAGTTGGATCCGTCGGTCTACGGGCCGCTCTTCCAGCAATTCACCGAGCTCACCGCCTACGGTGATTCGGAGAGCTACACCGGTCTCACCTGGACCGCCGACGTCGGCCTGCGCTACGAGGCGGATTCGGGGTTCATCGTGTCGGCCTCATGGTCGCCCGAGACCGCGATCGACGTCGAGAACGGGACCGCCCTCATCGACATGAACGCCCAGTTCGGCCAGATGATGCAGGCCATGGTCATGGCCCGCGCCCAGGCGTATCAGGAGAGCCCCGAGGTCGCCCAGGCCGCGGTCATGGGTCAGCTCGCCGCCGCAGGGCTGGACCTGCAGGCCGGCATGGAGTCCACCTACGACGCAGCCACCACGATCACCCTGCCCCAGACGTTGGGCCTGGGCATGGCGGTGCCGGCAACGTCCGACCTCCGGCTGGCCGCGGAAGTGGAGTGGCGGCAGTGGTCCGAAGCCCAGCGCACGATGCCGTTCCGCCTCACCAACGGTGAGAACACCAACATCAACTTCCTGGTGAATGCCGACCCGACGAACGGCGACTTCACCTACCCCTTCCCGCTGAACTGGGAAGACACCTGGTCGGCGAAGGTGGGGGCCGAGTACGCGCTCGGCAGCGTGAACGCGCTGCGTGCGGGCCTGCTCTACGGCCAGAACCCGGTTCCCGACAACACGGTCTTCGTCGCCTTCCCCGCCATCAGCACGTCGGCGGCCACGGTCGGCCTGACCTGGGACATCGGCGGCTTCCCGCTCGACGTGGGTTACGTGCACGCGTTCGACACCGAACTCGTCGGCTGCGACCACAACCACCTGTTGGGAGCCGAGTACAAC
>JABDQB010000069.1 GCA_013042495.1 Gemmatimonadota bacterium | reverse complement strand
GTACCTGGAACTGTCGGGCCTGTGGGCTCGATCTGGCGACCGAGAGAAGGCCGTTCGTGCGCTCCAGGAGGGCCGCCGGGCCGTCGGCTCGGATCGCCTTTTCGTGCAGGAACTGGCGTCCCTCCAGGCCAACCGAGGATCGTACCCCGAGGCCGCGGCTGAATGGCGTTCCATGCTGGCGTGGGGGCCCGCTGGGGTGGAGGCGGTACAGCGGGGGATCGACGATCCCGGATCTCCACGTACGGAAGCCGTGACGGCCCTGCGGCTAGAGCTCGCGTCCCCTAAGGCGACGGTTCCTGAGCAGAAGGGCGGATTGCAGCTGGCGCTGGCGCTCGGTGAGTTCCTCTGGGCGCGGGAGATCGCCGCTCGGCTGGCGGCTGACCTCCCGGAGGTGGCGGCTATTGAGATCTTTCGAGACTACGTGGGACGAGCGCGCGACGCGGGTGACGTGGATGGAGCAGCGTGGGCTGCGGAGTCTCTGGCCGATCGAGCGGAATCGGATGAAGAGCTTCTCTATTGGACCGCGGCAGCCGCCGACCTGTCATACGAGTTGGGAGATCTCCAGAACGCGAAGGCGTCCTTTGCCCGCCTCGTCGAGAAGGCCCAGCCCGGATCGGACCTCCACGAGCTGTCGATCCGCAGGCTACACGAGTTGCTGGTGGAGGAGCAGCCGGATCGAGCGGCGAGCCTGCTTCGTGAGCATCAGCACTTCCATCCGGAGCAGACGCTGGCCGGAGTCGAAATGTCGGTGCGCTCGGCCCGGGCCTGGCTCCGGAGGGGACAGTTGGATCGCGCCCGCGAGGCGATCGCGAGTATCTCGCCCGATGGCGTGCAACAGGCGGCCCGGCAGGCGGCGGTGCTCGGTTGGATAGAAATCCTGGCGGGCCGCCCTGCAGCCGCGCGCGGCCACCTGGAACTCGCAGCCACGATCCCGACCGGCGAGCCGGGAACGCGCATCGGGGCCCTGGAGCTCCTGGGCCTCGTCGAGGCAGCCGATTCGGCGGGTCTCGTGGCCCTCGGGATCGGTGTCGTCGCGGCTACTGCCTCCGGTGACCCGGGCGCTCTGACGGAATCTGTCACCAAATGGGCTGTGGAGAGGACTCCGGGCGGGGCTGGGCTGGCCGGTTTAGCGGCTGAGGAGCTGCACGCAGCCGGCTACGATGAATCAGCCCGGTCGGTGCGCGTCGCGACCGTCGATGGCTGGCCCGGGTCACCGGAAGCGGCCCGTGCGCTGCTGGATCTCGCGAGGATGGATAGGACGGCTGATCCCATGCGCGCCGTCGCGTGGCTGGAGCGTCTGATCGTCGAGTACCCGGAGAGTGCCATGGCTCCGATTGCCAGGCGTTTCATGGCTGAGTTGCGAAGAGAGCTTCCGGAAGCATGAAGCGGCTAATCGTCGTTTACGCGGTTCTGGCTCTGGCCGCTCCGGGCCATTCGGCGGCGCAGACGCTTCTCGTTCCCATGGACGACCAGCAGGCGAATCATCTGCGCGCGTACGGCCTGGTCTACCAGTCCATCGAGGCGGGGGAGCGAGCCGAATGGCTCCTCAACTACCGCGGCGGGTCGTTCCTGCTGCCGGGCGTCGAGCACGTGAAGCGAAGCGCGGCCTTGCTCGGAGTGACGGTCGACGATCTGACCGGGGCGCGTCTGGCCTCGCTGCGAGCGTTGATTGAAGAATCCAACATGGAGGCTGTGCCGCTCGAGAAGGCACCCGGAGTAGCCGTATATACCCCCCCGAACTCGTCTCCCTGGGACGATGCGGTCACGCTGGCCCTCGAGTATGCGGGCATCCCTTACGAGCGAATCTGGGATGACGATGTCCTGCGCGACGGACTGGATCGCTACGATTGGCTGCATTTGCATCACGAGGACTTCACCGGGCAATACTCGAAGTTCTACCTGGGTTACGCGGGTTCCGACTGGCTGCGAGACGAAGTGCAGCGGAACGAAGCGGTCGCTTCGGAGTTCGGATTCGTCAGCGTCCCGGAGCTGAAGAGGGCGGTGGCCGAAGCGATAAGGAGTTACGTGGAAGCCGGGGGACTCCTTTTCGCCATGTGTACGGCGACGGAAACGCTGGACCTGGCTCTTGCAGCGGCCAATACCGATCTGGCGGCTTCGTTTGCGGACGGCACGCCGCCCGACCCTTCAGCGGAGGATCGCATGATCTGGGAGCGCGCCCTCGCCTTCACTGACGCGCGCCTGGTGCTCGATGGTGCGCTGAGCGCCTTCAGCGATATCGATGGGCACCAGGTGAACACGCCCTGGCGGCAGCCGCTCGGAAGTTTTGAGCTGTTCGATTTCAGCGCCAAAATCGATCCTGTCCCGGCCATGTTGACGCAGTCACACGAGCGGGTCATACCCGATTTCTACGGGCTGACGACCAGCTTCAAGCGAGAACGCCTGAAACCCGGAGTTGTCGGGCTCGGGAGTGATGAGGCGATCGGTGTAGTCAAGTACTTGCACGGGCAACTGGGGGAGGGAAGTTTCACGTTCCTCGGGGGACACGACCCGGAAGATCCACAGCACCTCGTGGGCGATTCACCTACGGATCTGGATCTGCACAGGAGTTCGGCCGGCTACCGGCTGATCCTGAATAACGTCCTCTATCCAGCGGCGCGGAAGAAGGCGCTCAAGACTTGAATGGGACGATCGAGCGACATGACCGATAAGACGTCGGAGCATACGGGAGATTCGCGGGAGTGGTGTCCGCCGCGACGCCTGGGAGGCTTACCGCCTTACCCGTTGGCCGATGTCCCCGATATCAAGGCGCGTTTGCTTGCGGAGGGACGCACGGTTATCGACCTCGGGGTCGGAGATCCGGGGCTGCCGGTTCCAAGCATTGCGATCGAAACCCTCCACGAAGCGATCGGGAACCCGGTTCTCAGCAAGTACGGGTTTCAGCGCGGCCTGCCGGAGTATCGGCAGGCGATCGCCGGCTGGTTGGCGCGCAGATTCGGGGCGGAGGTGGACGCGGACCTCGAGGTCCTGCCCGTAATCGGGAGCAAGGAAGCCATCGCGCTGACCGCGCTCGCGGTGCTCGATCCGGGCGATTCCGTGCTGATTCCGGATCCGGGGTATGCTCCGTACTTCGGAGGGGCCTATTTCGCCGGAGCCGACGTCATCCGTTTCGGCCTCCGGGCGGAGGACGGATACTTGATTCCGCCCGATGTGATCCGCCGCGCGCGCGGTCGGCTTCGGTTGGTGTACATGAACTACCCGAACAATCCGACGAGTGCCGTGGCGGAGACTGGCTATCTGAAGGACGTGGTGTCGGCCTGTCGGGAACGGGGCGCCGTCCTCCTGTTCGACAACGCGTACTCCGAGATCACGTTCGACGGTTTTCGGGCCCCCGGGCTGCTGGATATCGAAGGCGGACGGGAGGTAGGCCTCGAGTTCCACTCGATGTCCAAGACGTACAACATGACGGGCTGGAGACTCGGCTGGGCGACCGGAAACCGGAGGCTTATCGGGGCCCTGCGACGTGTAAAGACCTTCTTCGACACGGGCGCGTTCATGGCGCTCCAGGCGGCCGCGGCTGCGGTCCTTCAAGACCCGGACGCATATATCCAGCGGAGTCTCGAGCAACTCGAGCGACGCCGGCACGCAGCGGTGGCTGCCCTTCGCGATGCCGGACTCGATGTTCAGGCCCCTCGCGGCACATTGTACCTGTGGTTTCCAGTTCCGAGCGAGGAGAAGGCGGAAGACTTCTGCCGACGGCTTCTGATTGACTCCGGAGTGGTCCTGCTGCCCGGGTCCGCCATGGGACCGGGTGGCGAGGGATTCGTGCGCGCCTCCCTGGCGATCCACGAAGACCGTTGGGAAGAGGCTGGCCGGAGGATTCAGGAGGCCCTTTGAGGCATGGCACGGAGCTGGAGTTCGCGAGGTGAGGGGCAGGCGTCCCGAAACGCGTGCCGGATATCACGCGCGTGGCTACAGGCGTTCCATGCGGACGGGGCTTCTCGTATCGGTTGCCCTGCATGCGCTCGTGGCAATCTTCCTCGGTGGCCAGTTCTACATCAGTACACGCTCCTTCCGCTCCGTCCAGCTTCCACCGAGGGCCGCGGCAGGGCTGCAGGTCATCGACATACGAGACGTGGAGGCTGAATCGGACGCCGAGGACGTGCTCGAGATGCCGCCGGAGGAGCGTGACGAAATCCAGCGACCCGAGCCGCCGACTCCAGGAGGCGGCGATCGGGCAGAGAGGGCAGGCGCCGATGACCGCCCAGGTCTTACGAACGCGGAGAGACTGCGCCCGCGGGAGGGGGACCCAAGGCTCTGGCAGGACTTCGGCGACCGCCCCATGCCGGAGTACCTGGCGGACCGGTTTGCGCAGGCGGAAGGCGTGATCCGGGCACGACTGGGCGCGATGCTCGACAGCCTCGCCCTCACAGAGGAGCAGCGCCGACGGGCGGTGGAATGGCTGTTCGGCGAGGGCGACCAGCAGTGGGGTGTCACGCCCGACGGTCTCGTTCTCGGGGGTATGGTAATTCCAATGAACGTCGGGGCGCTTTTCGAAGCCGAGGGGCCACTCGGCCGCGAGCTGCGCCAGCAAGCACGGGACCTGGGGGAGATCCAACGGCAGGACTTTGAGACCGATGTGGAGCGGACGCAGCGGGATCGCCTGGAGGAAATGCGTCGGCTCAGCGAAGAGGAGGCCGAGCGCAGGCGGCAGGATTCGATCGCGGCTGAGTCCGATACCACCGATTCGGGTGGAATTCGTCCTCGCGAGTGAGCCGTGCTTCCGCTAGACTATTCTGCTTACGGTGCGGCCGGTTGGTCGTCCCGCATACCCTATACCACGACGCCATGAGCGACGACAAGACGACACATGAATTGAGCGCCCGCTTCGATCCGAGCGGCATCGAGGCGCCCATCTACCGCCGGTGGATGGAGCGCAACGCCTTTCACGTCGACGCTTCCGACGCGAGTGATCCCTACGTAATCGCCATTCCTCCGCCGAACGTGACGGCCGCCCTCCATATGGGACATGGGCTCAACAACACGATCCAGGATGTGTTGGTTCGGTTCGAGCGGATGAGAGGTCGGGACGCGATGTGGATCCCGGGTACCGATCATGCAGGAATCGCGACACAGAACGTCGTGGAGCGTGATCTGGCTAGTAGCGGACAGACCCGGCACGATCTAGGGCGGGATCGCTTCGTGGAGAGAGTCTGGGACTGGGTGGATCAGTACGGGTCTACCATCATCGAGCAGCTCAAGACCATCGGCTGCTCCTGTGACTGGGAGCGAACTCGATTCACGCTGGACGAGGGTCTCTCCCGGGCGGTGCGCGAGGTCTTCGTGCGCCTCTACGAGAAGGGACTCATCTACCGGGGCAACTACATCATCAACTGGTGCCCCCGGTGTCTCACGGCGCTATCGAACGAGGAAGCAGAGCACCAGGAGGCAGCTGGGCGACTCTACCACCTCCGCTACCCGCTGGCAGATGCCGAAGGCGAGTACATCGTTGTCGCGACCACACGGCCCGAAACGATGCTGGGGGACACAGCCGTCGCCGTGCATCCCGCGGACGAGAGGAACAATCACCTCGTGGGACGCGAGGTCGAGCTGCCGCTCGTCGGACGACGCATCCCCGTCGTCGCGGACGAGTACGTGGACCCCGAGTTCGGTTCCGGCTTCGTGAAGGTGACTCCGGCCCACGACCCAAACGACTTCGAGATCGGTTTGCGCCACGATTTGCCACGCATCGACGTGATGAACGACGATGCGACGATCAGTGATCAAGCGCCGCCGGCGTATCGGGGAATGGATCGTTTCGAGGCGAGGAAGCTTGTTCTCGAGGACCTCGATGCCCAGGGCTTGCTCGTGGAGGTGGAAGAGCACGAGCACTCCGTCGGGCATTGCTACCGCTGTTCCACAGCGGTGGAACCAAGGCTCAGCCTGCAGTGGTTCGTGCGCA
>JABDQB010000058.1 GCA_013042495.1 Gemmatimonadota bacterium | reverse complement strand
GTACGAACTCCTCGGCCGGCTGTCCGAGCAGATGACGATCGTTCTCGTGTCGCACGACATCGGAGTGATTTCGAGGTATGTCAAAACGATCGCGTGCCTGAACGTGCGTCTCCACTACCATCACTCGCGCGAGCTCACGGACGAGATGGTGGAGGTCGCATACGGCTGTCCGGTGGATCTGGTGGCGCACGGTCATCCGCATCGCGTCCTGCCGCCGCACGAATCGGGCAGCGGTCCATGATGGGCGCCCTGGAGTACGAGTTCTTCCAACGTGCTCTGGCGGCAGGGCTGCTTGCCGCTGTCGCCAGCGGGATCGTGGGCACGTTCGTGGTTGCGCGTCGAATCGCGTCCGTTTCCGGCGGGCTGGCGCACGCGGCATTCGGAGGGATCGGTCTCGGTTATCTGGTCGGGTTTCCTCCGATGGCCGGCGCGTTGGCGTTCGGTCTTCTCTCGGCGCTCGGAATCGGGTTGGCCGAACTTCGGTTGCGCCAGGGTCTGGACACGCTGATCGCCATGGTGTGGGCCGTCGGCATGGCTCTCGGCATCGTGTTCGCCTCCCTTGCGCCCGGCGCCACCCCGGATCTTCTGAGCTACCTGTTCGGAAACATCCTGTTCGTTCCGCCGGCGTATCTGTGGTTCACGGCCGTCCTCGATGCCTTTCTGCTCCTGGTCGTCATACGGCTATACCACCCGCTTCAGGCCGTCGCCTTCGACGAGGAGTTCAGCTGGGTCGCCGGCGTTCCGGTGTCGGCCCTGTTCCTCCTCCTGCTCGGCCTGACGGCGGTTACCGTCGTCGTGCTGATTCGGGTGGTCGGTGTGATACTGGTCATCGCGTTGCTGACCATTCCAGCGGCCATCGCTCGGCACTGGGCCGGCGGTCTGGATCGCATGATGGTGCTGGCGACGGCCATTGCCGCGGTCTGTATCACGGCGGGCCTGTTCATATCGTATGGACTGTCCGTCAGCGTTGGCCTGGACATTCCCACCGGCCCGTTCATCATCCTCCTGGTGGCCTTCCTCTACGGAGTTTCCGCCACCGGGAAACTCCTCGTGGGGCGCCGTCGCGGCCCGTAGCATCAGCCGGTACAGGGCGATGAAACTTCTGAGCCCTCCTCGCGCGTAAGACCAGACGTAGCCGGTCGCGCCGGCCGGCAGCGGGGTGCGCGTGCCGCCGGCGGCTTCTCTTGGAGAGGTGCATGAAGACTCGAACGAAGGTGGGAATGGGGCTGGTGGGCCTGATCGCGGTGGCTGGGACCATTGCTGCCGTGTCACTCCGAGGCGGGAACGGAGATGAGGGCCCGACAACAATCGAGGTCACGAGAGGGTCGATCATACAGAAAGCCCTGGCGATCGGGAATATCGAGCCCGATGTCGAGATCAGCGTCAAGTCTCAGATCTCGGGCGTGGTGCGGGAGCTGCTCGTCGAAGCCGGAGACTTCGTGGCGGCCGGTGATCGTTTGCTGGAGGTCAAACCCAACCCGACACCCATTGAACTCGCCGAGTCCAGTCGCCAGGTAGAGCTGCGAGAGATCGAGCTCGAGAACATGGAGCGCGACCTGCACCGGAAGCAGGAGCTGCGCGAGCGGGATTTCATTACGCAGGAAGAACTGGAGCTCGCTGAGCGCGAATTCGAACGGGCTGAAATCCAGGTGCAAATGGCACGCGAGCGGGTCGCCCTCCTCGAGACCGGCCGGGTCAGGATCGCAAACCGGAACATCGAGGGAGTGATCCGATCCCCCATCGAGGGTTTCGTTCTCGAGACACGCGTTGAAAGCGGAGACCCGGTGGTGCCGCTAAGCGCGTTTCAGGAAGGCACGGTTCTCATAACCATGGCCGCGATGAGCAACCTGATCTTCCGGGGTACAGTGGACGAGATCGATGTCGGAAAACTGCGCGAAGGGATGCCGGCGGACGTCAAAGTGGGGGCTCTGCCGGACGCGGCGGTGAGCGGTGAGGTGTACTCCATCTCACTCAAGGCCCGCACGGAGGACAACGCGACGGTCTTCCCGATCGAGGTCACGCTCAACGAAGTGGGCGAGGCGGTGCTCAGGGCCGGCTACTCGGCGAACGTGGACATCATCATCGACCGACGCGACGACGTCCTGGTCATTCCCGAGCGCCTGATCCGCTTCAAAGAGGGCGTGTCCGAAGTCACCGTGCTTCTTCCTGGAGGCGAGACGGAGGACCGGGCGGTCGAAACAGGCCTTTCTGACGCTTTGACCATAGAAATCCTGGACGGCCTTGAAGAGGGCGATCTGGTGGTCGAGCCGCCTCCGAGAGAAATCGAGTAGGACCGGGAGGACATGGTGGAGTGAGCGAGGAATCGGCGTGAATCGTGTCGCGGCTGCCCTCGGTCAGTTTCTGGCGGATGTCAGGAACCAGAAGCTGCGCACCACCCTGACGCTCCTGGGAATCACCTGGGGCACCGTGGCCGTGGTCGTGCTGCTGGCCTTTGGGGTGGGCCTGGAACGTCAGACCAAGAAGCGTTTCCACGGCCTGGGAGACCGGGTCGTCATGCTGTTCGGCGGTACCACAACGCGTTCGTTCAGAGGCTTCCCCGAGGGGCGCTCGATCCGATTGAGAGAGTCCGACGCATGGACTCTCCAGCAGCAGATTCCCGAGATCGAACGAATCAGCCCGGAATACAGTCGATGGGATTCACCGGTCCGCCAGGGACGGCAGGTCTTGCGGCCCAACGTCGCCGGGGTGTGGCCCGACTACACGTACATGCGAAACGTGATCCCCGACATGGGGGGGCGCTTCATCAACCGGGAAGATATCGAGGGCCGGCGGCGGGTAGCGGTACTTGGGAACCGTGCGCGGGACTTCCTCTTCGAGGGAGAAAACGAGGACGTGGACGTCGTCGGCCGACGAATCATGATCGGCGAAACCCCCTTCACGATCGTCGGCGTTATGAAGCCGAAACAACAGAGCTCATCGTACAGTTCACGCGATCGGGACCGGGTCTTCATTCCCGGGACCACTCACCGCGCGATGTTCGGCCAGGTGTACCTCAACAACATCGTTTACCAGACGGCGAGTGCGGACGCGTCGCGTCGGGTGGAGGGGCGCGTGTACGAAGTCCTGGG
>JABDQB010000052.1 GCA_013042495.1 Gemmatimonadota bacterium | reverse complement strand
GAATACGTGCCAGCGATCCCCGAACAAGCTCGGATGATGGCTCGGAGCGCGAGTGCCGCCTGGTCTCACGCAGAAGGGTACGTGACACGAAGGGCCCGAGAGCCCACATTGCCGGCCGCCTTTTCGGTATGGAACTGGAAATTTGGACTGACACTGGAGGATACATGAAGCGATTCGCACCTTTCGCCGTAGCACTCGCGTTGGTTCTGGCCGCCGCGCCGCGCGCCGAGGCACAGACCTCGCCCGTTCGTCTCGGCCTGACTGGCGGCGCGAGCACCAGCAGCGTCGGCGGCTCGTCCGTCACCCTTGGCAATTGGAAGTGGGGCGGAATCGCCGGCGCGTTCGGCCAGTACTTCATTGCTCGCGAGACCTACATCGGCCTCGATGCCAACTGGGTCCAGAAGGGCGGGAGCAAGGTCGCGATCGCCAACGGCGAGGCGCAGGACCTCAACCTCGAGTACATCGAGCTCCCGCTGACCATCGGCTACACGCAGAGATTCAGTGGCTGGGAGTCGAATCTGTACATCGGTCTGGCGCTCTCGTTCCAGATTTCCTGCAAGGCACAGGGCGCAGCTTCGAACAACTCCGTCGACTGCGACGACGCTGCTGGCCTGGCCCCCAAGAAGACCACCGACTGGTCGATTCCGTTCGGGTTGGGCTTCTACCGCGATCTGGGCGGTTCTCTGCTGGGCCTCGACTTCCGTTACATGCTGGGCCTTTCGGATGTCTTCGAGAACTCGAACATCCGGAACCGCTCGTGGCAGTTCACGGCGAAGTGGGCAGTTCCGATCGGGAGCTGACGGAACACGGGTAGTCCGACGTAGAAGGCCCGCTTCCCTGGAGAGGCGGGCCTTCTGTCATCCGGCACGCGTTGCGCGCGCCCGTGGCGTTGGATCTTCAGTTAGCGCGTCAGGCCTGGGCCTTCATCAGGTCCCGGATCTCCGTGAGGAGCGTCTCCTCGGCCGTCGGCTCGGGCGGCGCCTCGGGTGCTGCCTCTTCTTCGGCCTTCATCTTGTTGAAACCCTTGATGACCATGAAGAGCGCGAACGCGACGATGATGAAGCTGATGAGGGCGTTGATGAAGATGCCCCAATTCATCGTGACGGCGCCGGCTTCCTTGGCGGCGGCCAGCGTGGCGTACGGTCCCGCCGGGTCGCCCTGCTGGAGTACCTTGTAGAATTCGGCGAAGTCCACGCCCCCGAGGGCCATGCCGATCGGCGGCATGACGATGTCGTTCACCAGTGACGTGATGATCGTGGCGAACGCCGCGCCAATCACGATGCCGACCGCCATGTCGAGCATGTTACCCTTGGCGGCGAACTCCTTGAACTCTTTCAACATGTTGGGCCCCTCCTTGTAAAGAACCGTGAAACGGACGGGATCTCGCGTGCCGATTTCGCTGCGCTCAGCGCCGCAAGCAACACGAGTCCCGTGCTAACAGACCGCCGGAGAGCTTTCGAGTCACATCTTCGTGACGGAAGCGCCCGCCGCGGGCTCCGCCACGAAGAGGTGATCGTCGAGGTCGTCCACCCGGTTCCGCGCCGCGTAGAAACGCTCCTGGATGGCCGTTAGAACCCCTTCGACGGTCTCGGTCGTGCAGAGGGCCACCACACATCCGCCCATTCCGGCTCCCGTCAGCCGCGCCCCGGCGGCGCCCGCATCCCGCGCTATGCCGACGAGCTCATCCAGTTCCGGGATGCTCACCTCGTAGTCAGAGGCGAGGCTGGCGTGGGAACCGTTCATCAGCATGCCGAACCCGTCTGAAGAGCCTCGCCGCATGGCGACTTCCGCCCGGACGACCCGTTCGTATTCCGTGACCACGTGACGGAACCTCTTCCGCAGATCCCCCTCCAGGCACGCCTCGGCGGCGGCCAGGGCCCTCGGACCCGATACGCGCTCGAGCAGGTCCCGGTAGGAGTCGACCTCGGAGGGCGGCAGCGAGAGGTCGGCGACCACGGACGCCAGGGCTTCCTCCGTCTCGGCGCGGCGGCGGTTGTAGCCCTCCCTCGCCCCGCCCGACTTGTGAGCCTGCACCAGGCTGTGGGCCACCACGAACCGCCACCCGTCGGGCACCGGTACCGGCTGGATTCGCAGGGGGTAGAACTCCACGCGGGCCGCACAGCCGGCTCGGGCCCCGGCGCTGATCGCCTGGTCCATTCCACCGCCGCGGGTGCCGACGTATTGCTCCGCTTCGGCCATCAGCTCGGCCAGCTCGATCGGATCCGGCTCGA
>JABDQB010000050.1 GCA_013042495.1 Gemmatimonadota bacterium | reverse complement strand
CTGGGGATCCATCTTCTGCTCGGATCCTTCGCCGAGCGGAGCGACGACCCGCGGCGCTGCTACAACACGTCCGTCCTGTTCGGGCCTGACGGAGGCCGCCTCGCCGTTTACCGCAAGATTCACCTGTTCGACGTCGACGTCTCACCGGAGGTGCGTTTCCAGGAATCGGTCACGGTGAAGCCCGGCGCCGAGGCCGTCGTCGCCAAGACGGAGCTCGGATCCGTGGGGCTGACCGTGTGCTTCGATCTGCGCTTCTCCGGATTGTACCGGGAGCTCACGAGGCAGGGCGCGGAGTTGATCACGATTCCGTCCGCCTTTACGGCCACCACGGGCAGGGACCACTGGCGCGTCCTCGTGCGGGCGCGAGCGATCGAGACCCAGTGCTACGTGATGGCCGCTGCCCAGTGCGGGACGCACGACGAGGAGGGCCTGAGGGAGAGCTACGGTCACTCGCTCATCGTGGATCCGTGGGGGGTGGTGCTCGCCGAACTGCCGGGGGGACCCGGTGTGGCCCTGGCCGAAGTCGACCTGGATCGTGTGCGCGAGGTGCGCCGCGCCATCCCAGCGACAGATCACGACCGCTGGTAGGTGGTTCGCGGGCCTTCGGAGCCCGCTACGTCTCTGACCCCGGCGTCTCGTCCAGATAGCGCTGCAGGGCCTCCCGGTCCTCCTGGCTTCCAAACAGGGTCGCTCCGGTTTGCAGGAGGTCGGCCACCACGTCGTCGAGATCCCGGCGGGCGCGTTGTTCGGCGGATGCGCTGAGATCGCCGATGACGGGCCACAGCCGGTTCCGGACGTCCGACGGGAGGACCTGCTCGAGGTATTCGAGCGCGAAGCTCTTGAGCTCAGGGTCGTTGAGGATGATCCCGTGGTAGGCGGCGCGCATGGTGTCGCGGTCCAGCACCAGGCTGAGCAGGCGAAACGTATGCTCCAGGCTGAGCTCGCCCCGCAGGCCGACCCTCCTCTCGACGAAACCGTCATCGGCTTCGGCGTCGAGAAGCCGGGCCAGTTCCCATACCGCCCTTTCCCGGTTGAGCTGCTCTCGAATGGCGGCCCAGACCTCGTTCTCCCATGCTCCTCCAGACTCTGCGATCGAATGCAGGCGCCTGCGGTAGAGGCCGAGAGCGACCCGGTAGCGCACCTCGAATCGGCCCGCGCCCAGAGCGTCGATCAATGCCCGGTCGGCGTCCGGGTGTTCGATTCTCGCCAGGACCCCGGGTATCCGCCGGCGGAGAACGAAGTCCGCGCTCTCATCGGTGAGGATGACCCGCAGGTACGGCACGCCCTTCACACCGTACTCGGCCAGGGCCCGCACGACCGGTCCCAGCCACGCGTCTCTCGCGAGCAGGGGCACGGCGTAGGGCAGGTCCTCCTCGGTCCACGCCTCCGGGCTCTCAAGGGCCCGGCCGAGATGCGAGGGATCTCCTGAACGAAGCATCTCCGAAGGCGTGAGCGCACGGCGATCCGGCATCGGTCGTCCGGGAGGGGTCGCGGCGTCCGGCTCGGGCAGGTCCAGCCGTAGTCCCGCGGTCTCGAGGACGCGAGTGATGTCCAGTCGAGTCAGCGTCGCTCCGAGCCTATCGACCCGATTCAGCCCCACCTCCTCAAGGACTTCGGCGTCGTTCCCACTCCGCTCGAGTCGTTGCCTCAACGTGACGAAGTACTGTCGCCCCATGGCCCGAGACAGCGCCAGCATGGCAATCGCCGCGCCGATCACGAATACGGAGAGGAGATGGGTGGGGAAGTGGAAGAGGCTGACCCAGAGGAGGACGACGAGGGCGCCGAGACCATCTCCAGCGCTGTCCACCATCGAGTCGATGAATGCCTTGGCGCGGCGGCGGAGGGCGGGTGCAACCGGAATCCAGAGCAGTTCGGCGACCGTGCGGTGTACCGACTTACCCAGGGTATTGTCGGCACCTCGGACGAGCGTGGCCATGACGAGTCCGGGGAAGATCAGCATACCGGCGGAGCCGAACAGCAGCGCCAGCGGAAGCAGAGCCAGGCTCCAGGCGACCCCTGCACCCGACAGGATGCGACCGGCGACGAACACCTGGATGATGAACGCGAGGCCGCCGGTCCAGCCGCGAAAGGCTCCCATGAACGAGGCGATACGCGTGCTCAGGGCGTCGACCGAGGCTTCCCCGACCAGGCCGGCTCGAGCCACTTCCGCCGCCGCCGTGGTCTGTATGGCGTCCAGGAGCTGCCACGAGACGATGTAGCTGGCCGCCGAAGCGAGCAGCACGATTCCCGCGATCAGTCGCAGGTGACGGTTCGAGGTGAGGGTGCGCAGACTTTCCAACCGGCCCCGCGTGTCCCGGGCGGCCTCGCTGCGGCCCCGACGCAAGCGGTCACGGGGCATCAGTTCCAACGTCAACTGAGCCAGCCCGAGGAACGCGATCAGAAGTGGAACCAGGTGCACCGGCTGGAACCGGGTGAGGAGCATCGACAGGGAAACTCCGGTGACCAGGGTACCGGCAGCGCCGCCAGCGCTGATCAGGCCGAAGAGCCTCTTGGCCTCGCGCACGGCGAAGACGTCCGAGACGATGATCCAGAAGCCCGACGTCAGTAGCAGGGCTGCCACTACGGTCCACAGATAGAACACAACCGAGGCGAGTCGGGAGTCCAGCGGAGGCCCCGGCAACAGGACAAGCACGTAGACCACCAGAAGTCCCGCGCACGAGACGGCCACGACGGACCGCATCACCATGCGCGGTACCCGACTCACCATGAGCCGCGAAAACACCGCGACGGCGGGGAGACCTACCACGAGGCCGGCATACAGGATGTAGGGAAGCGTGTCGGACCCGAAGTACGCGAGGTAGAACGCCTCTCGCAGGGCCCCCGCCATTACGGCAAAACCCATGATGAAGAAGGCGCCGAGAACGCTGAGGACCAGGATCCGAAACTCCGAGGCCCTGATGTCCAGCCACTCGGCGAGCCGACCGCCAGCCGTCATCCGCAGGCTCGCACCGAGACCGGTCGGGCGTTCTGGCCGGGGGCGTGGGGACTAGCGATCAAGTCGGGAGACCCTGGTCGATCACGTGCTCCATCGCGTCAACGAACCGGTCGATCTCTCGTGGAGTCGTGTACACGCTGGGAGAGACCCGGATTCCCTGAAACTCGGAATGGACGACCGGAGTGACGATGATCCGGTGCTGGGAAAACAGCCAGCTGGTGAGCGCACCGGGCTCGATTCCATCGATCTCGACGTTGGCGATCCCGCAAGCCATCCCCGGCTCCAGGCTGGTGTGTAGCCGGACCCGATCATGCTCAAGCAGCCGTCGGGCCCACGAGTCGCGCAGGTACACGAGGCGGGCCTCCTTGCGCTTGCCTCCGATGCCCTGGTGAAACGTGAGAGCTTCGGCGATCGCCAGATAAGGCGCCGCCGGGTGCGTGCCGATCTCCTCGAACTTCCGGATATCGTCGTCCATCCCCTCGGGGGCCGCCATCAATGGCCACACATCGGCGATCCGGTCCTTTCGCACGTACAGCAGTCCCGTCCCATGAGGGGCGAACAGCCACTTGTGAAGGCTGACGGAGTAGTTGTCGCATTCGAGGTCCGAGATCTTGAAATCGAAATGAGCGAGGGCGTGCGCCCCGTCGACGAGTACCGGGATGTTCTGGCGGCGCGCCATCGCGACCACCTCGCGCACCGGCAGGATCTGGCCGGTGAGGTTGATCATGTGGCACATCAGAATCAGGCGCGTGCGCGGAGTGATCCTCTGTTCGAACAGGCGCACGATCTCCGCAGGATCTTCCGCGGGAACCGGGATCGAAAACTGCTTGAGCACGATCCCTTCGCGACGCTCCCGCTGCTGAAAGGTCGTGATCATGCGGGGGTAGTCCTGGTTGGTCGTCAGGACCTCATCGCCCGGTTCGAGGTCGATTCCCAGCTGCAGGATCTGAAGGCTCTCGGATGCGTTACGAGTGAACGCGATTTCCTCGGTGGCACACCCCCACTCCCGAGCCACCCGCTGCCGAACGGCCTCACGCTGGGGCTCCAGGATGCGCCACATGGTGTAGACTGGCGCCTTGTTGGAGTAATCCAGGTGCCGCTTCATGGCTTCCTGGACATATCCTGGCGCCGGGCTCACGCCCCCGTTGTTCAGGTTCACCAGGGACCGATCGACGGTAAACGCCCGGGCCACCTCGGCCCAAAAGTCCTCGTCAGCCGCGATCGTGTCGGGACTGCCAGAATGTCCGGCGAGCGCCTCGAGAATACCGGCGGTTTCGCTCAGGCGAGGGAGGGGAAGCGGTAATCCGGCTGCCGCCGCGAAGGAGGGCAGTCCGATCGCCCCGAGGAAACGCCGCCGCGTATACATGACATGCACCTCCAGGGATGTTCCGCCGGGCTCCGAGGCGGGCCCGGCGGTCTACGGCCTGAGAACCTACCGGTTCATTCCGCCCATACCGGGCATCGACTGAGGCTCTTCGGGGATCGACGACTCGGCGTCCGTGCCGAATCCCTTGAGTTCCAGAACGCCTCCGTCGGGGACGGTTCCCTTGATGATGCCAAACGGTACGTCGGGACTGATCCACGCCTCGGAGCCGTCGTCTGCGCTCTGGAGGTGAATCGTGGAGAACGTGCCCGCCGGCACCTCGACGTCCTCGTTCCCGAGCACCGCCGATGCTTCGCACTTGTCGGCAAAGTCCGCCATCGGATTGTCGCCCATCTGCTGCTGCATCATCGACAGCATTTCGTTGGGCAGACGCATGGCCGGCTGGCCCGACATCTTGACGATGACTCCCGTCACATCGGTGGTCTCGAAAGGCCATCCGGGCACGTCGAGCTGCACGATGACCGGGCCCTGGTTCGTGTTGGCGGAGAACTCGTACCACGTCTTGTCGGCCTCGCCAGCGCGCTCCACCATGGCGAACCGCAAGGAGCTGACTTCGCCGCCGGAAGTTCCCGACAGATCAAATTCGGCCCAATATCCGACCTCGGAGTCCATAACCGCGGCGCATGCAGCAGCCTGGTCCTGGGCGGCGAGCGGAGCGACGGCGGCCACGACAAGAGCCAGCGCTGCGAGGAAGGCTCGTCTCAACATTCGATTATCTCTCTCTTTTTTCCTGGTTCCACGCAGCACAGAGCGCCGTCCGGCGACCACCAGCCGCGTACCGGTCGAGGGCACAAGATGCCACCTGCATGGCCGAGCGCAAAGGGCAGCGCCCGCCAGCGGCCGCGATCACTCGCCGATGATCTTGATCAAGACTCGCTTGGGGCGCCGGCCGTCGAACTCTCCGTAGAAGATCGTCTCCCAGGGACCGAAGTCCAGCTTTCCGCCGGTTATGGCGACGACGACCTCGCGCCCCATGATCTGTCTCTTGTGATGCGCATCGGCGTTGTCCTCGCCCGTTCGGTTATGGTGATACCTGTCAGGGCTGGCGTCGAAAGGGGCCAATTCCTCGAGCCACTTCCGGTAGTCACGGTGCAGGCCAGGCTCGT
>JABDQB010000049.1 GCA_013042495.1 Gemmatimonadota bacterium | reverse complement strand
AACCTGGGCGACCGCCTCGAGAACCTCCGTTTCGGCCTCAGACGGCTGCGAAACGTCGTTGACGGGCTGCAATGCTCTTCCGTATACGAGACCATTCCTGTGGGCGTGGAAGGTCAGCCCTCTTTTCTGAACGCCTGTTGCACGGGCCGCACACGACTGCTGCCCCGGCAGCTCCTCGCAGAGTTCAAGGATGCCGAGCGAGCGGCCGGGAGGCGCCATGGCGTCCGTTACGGTCCGAGACAGCTGGATCTCGATCTCCTCCTGTACGGGGACGTGGTGATGAGCGATCCTGTTCTGGTCGTTCCGCACCCCCGGCTCCACGAGCGGGCCTTCGTGATCGTGCCTCTGGCAGAGATCGCGGCGGACTGGGTCGTGCCAGACTCTATGTCCGACAGGGGCGGCGAAGTCGGTGAGCTCGCGGGCGGCATTGATCACTCGGGGGTCGTCCGAACGAACCTGTGGCTGGGGGATACATGGCAAGACTGACTTGCGCGCGCCGCCGCGGCGCTAGAGGGTCGGCGGCGGTGCTCGCACTCGTGGCCACCGGGTGGCTGAGCGGCTGCGGAGGGGCGGACGCGACGGGTGGCGATGAGGTCGCGGGGGCCGCTTCCGATACGGCGCTTCGTCGACTCGCGGCCGAGCTCCTTCCGGAAGCAGAGCTGCGATCGGGTCTACCCGCCCGCGGCCCCATCCAGCTCGCCACGCGCTCCAGGGAGGACCTCGAGGCCTTCCTGGTGGCCCAGATGGCCGAGCAACTCCCTGCGGACCGTCTGCGGGCCGTCGTGCGCACCTACGCGCGCCTGGGCCTCGTTCCAGAGGACATCGACCTCGAGCCTCTATTGCGATCGCTTCTCCTGGAGCAGGTGGTGGGCTACTACGATCCCGCCCGCGACACGCTGTACGTGGTCGACCGGGTGGATGCCAGCCAGGTCGAGCCGGTTCTCCTGCACGAGATCGTGCATGCTCTCCAGGATCAGTACGTGGACCTGGATTCGCTGATGAAGGCGAACCTCGACGCGAACGATCGCGGCACCGCGGCCCAGGCCGCCCTGGAGGGACATGCCACCTTCGCGATGCTCGAGTGGCAGCTCGCCGGCGTGACGGGCGGCAACGCCGATCTCACGACCCTGCCGGGCCTCGAGGGCCTGCTGGGCGACGACCCGCTGGCGGCGGCCGGCATCGAGATGCCGGTACTCGCTGACGCGCCGGCCGTGATCCGTGAATCGCTGCTGTTCCCATACCTGGGGGGCCTGATCTTCCTGCAGAAGCACTGGGCCGGTCCGTGGGGCCGCGTTCCACCTCTCGGGCCGGACATGCCGGTATCGACGGAGCAGGTGCTTCACCCGGAAAAATTCGGTCGCGGCCAGGCGGACATGCCCACCGACGTCCGGTTCCTCGAGGAACCTCCAGCGGGGTGGACCGAAGTGTACGCGGACGACCTCGGGGAGCTCGAGACACGTCTCCTCTTGCGTGAGTTCCTGCCCGATCGCGAGGAGGCCGACCGGGCCGCCGCCGGCTGGGACGGCGACCGGTTCCGTTTCCTCGACGGCCCATCAGGAGAGGTTCTCGTGTGGGCATCCGTGTGGGACACGGACCGCGACGCCCTCGAATTCGAGACCGGCATGCGCCGGGCTCTCACCGAGCGATACGGCGGAGACCCGCTGGCGGAGGGTCGCGAGATCGAGGTTCTTCGGGGCTCCGAGGCTCGCCGCCCGGTGGTCGTCGTGTGGGACCTGCCGGCAGGACTGGACAGGGCCGCCGGCCTCGAGTCTCTCACGGCCTTCGAACTGGAAGAGCAGGCGGCCTTGCAGGAGCCCCGGTGACCCCGCTTCGGGTCGCCGTTCCGGGGAAGCCGGCGCACGACTACGAGATCCGGGTAGATCCGGGGGGGCTAGACCGCCTCGGCGATACATGTGCTGGGATACCTGCGCACCGGTACGCCCTGATCGCGGACAGCCACGTGGCGGCGCTGTATTCGGACAGGGCCCTGGCTTCGCTCGC
>JABDQB010000033.1 GCA_013042495.1 Gemmatimonadota bacterium | reverse complement strand
CGCAGCGTGAGCGTCGCGTCGCCAAGCCCGAGGCCGGTCATGCGGCTCGTGCCGGCCTGGATCACGCTCCGAAGGTTCTGGCCGAGTTCGAGCTCGACGAGGGCCAGGAGTACGAAGCAGGCCAGAGCCTGACCGTGGATCTGTTCGAGGTCGGCCAGAAGGTGAAGATCACCGGGTTGACCAAGGGTCGTGGATTCCAGGGCACCGTGAAGCGCCATGGCTTTGGCGGTTCCCGCGCTTCGCACGGCGGCAGTTCCGTCCTGCGGAAGCCCGGTTCCATCGGTCCGGGTACGGATCCATCACGCGTAATCAAGGGCCGGAAGATGTCCGGCCAGATGGGTGGTACGCAGCGTACTGCCATGAACCGGCGTATCGAGATGATCGATCCGGAGAAGAACCTGATGTTGGTCCGCGGCTCGGTGCCCGGGTCTCGTCACAACGTGGTTCTCATTCGCTCCGCCTGAGCGACTGATCTCCGCTGAGAAGTCGAAGAGAGAGAGCATGAAGGCGAAAGCATATTCGACGACGGGCAAGGCGCGCGCGGCAGACTTCGAGCTGCCCGATTCCGTGTTTGACGGCACGGTGAACGAGAGCGTCCTGCACGAGGTCATCAAGGCCTATCAGGCGAATCAGCGCCAGGGTACGCACTCCACCAAGACGCGGCATACGGTGCGCGGCGGTGGGAGGAAGCCCTGGCGGCAGAAGGGAACCGGCCGCGCCCGCGCCGGCTCGATCCGGTCCGCTCTGTGGCGGGGTGGATCCGTCGTGTTCGGGCCGCAGCCCCGGAGTTACCGGGTCCGCGTTCCGAAGCAGGTTCGTCGGTTGGCGATCCGTTCGGCCCTGAACGCACGGGCCGAGGGTGGCGAGCTGATCGTGGTGGAGCCGTTCGCCCTCACAGCTCCGAGCACGCGGGCCCTGGTGGCGCTGTTCGAGGCGCTCGAACTGGACGCCGGCAACGTACTGATCCTGACCGACGGCGTGAAGGGCGATGTCTACCTTTCCGCGCGGAATGTGCCGGACGTCGAAGTCCGGCCGTGGGGCGAGGCTTCGGCTTACGACGTCCTGTGGTCCGACATCGTGATCGTCGAAGAAACCGCCTTCAGCGAAGACTCGGAAGCCGGGGAAGATGAGGAGACGTCATGAGCCGCTTGCCACGCGAGATCCTGATTCGGCCGGTCATTACGGAGGAGACGTCTCGGCTCCAGTTCAACCCGGGGCGCATCCGTAAGCGGCACCAGGACAAAGAGGGCGAGATCCAGCCCCAGTTCGCATTCGAGGTGTCGCGCGACGCGACGAAGATCGAGATCAAGCAAGCGGTAGAGAAGATGTTCGAGGTTCACGTGAGCGCGGTGAACACCATGAACGTCATGGGCAAAGATCGCCGCGTCGGCCGGTCGGTGGGCAAGCGCTCCGACTGGAAGAAGGCCATCGTCACGCTCGCCGAAGGCGAAGTGATCGACGTGTTCGAGGGAGTCTAGCATGGCGCTGAAGAAATTCCGGCCCGTCACGGCGAGCTCGCGGTTCCGATCCGTCTCCGCGTTCGACGAGGTGACACGTTCGGAGCCGGAGAAGTCACTGACCGAGGGGCTGACGAAGAAGGCCGGTCGCAACCATCACGGGCGGATCACGAGCCGTCGGCGCGGCGGAGGGCACAAGCGCCTCTATCGCCGGATCGACTTCCGACGCGACAAGCATGGGATTCCCGGGCGGATCGCCGAGATCGAGTACGATCCGAACCGGTCGGCTCGGATCGCGCTGATTCACTACGCGGACGGAGAAAAGCGGTACATCCTGCACGCGCGGGGCATGCAGCAGGGCGACACGATCGTCTCGGGTCCGGGGTCGGATCCGAGTCTCGGCAATTGTCTCCCGCTGATGGAGATCCCGCTCGGCACGATGATACATGCCGTCGAGATCAAGCCCGGCAGGGGAGCTCAGATGGCTCGCTCGGCCGGAGCCTCCGTGCAGCTGGTCGCGAAAGAGGGCGACATGGTCACCCTCCGGTTGCCCAGCACCGAGGTGCGCATGGTTCGCGGCGAGTGCTTCGCCACGATCGGCCAGGTCGGAAACGTGGACCACGAGCTGATCCGTTCGGGCAAGGCGGGCCGTTCGCGCTGGCTTGGGAAAAGGCCGAAGGTGCGCGGCGTAGCGATGAACCCGCACGATCATCCGCTGGGTGGTGGTGAAGGTCGAGCATCGGGCGGGCGTCCGCCGGTTTCGCCCTGGGGCAAGGCCGAGGGGCGGAAGACCCGGAAGCGTAAGAAGGCGAGCAACCAGTACATCGTCCGCGGTCGCAAGCGCGGCAAAGCCACGAAGTAACGCGGACCTGGGGAGAAGAGAATGGCTCGAAGCGTCAAAAAGGGACCGTATATCGACGAGCGTCTGCTCGGACGGATCGAGGCGATGAACCGATCGGGCGACAAGCGCGTCACCAAGACGTGGGCCCGGGCTTCCACGATCAGTCCGGAGTTCGTCGGACACACGGTAGCCGTGCATAACGGCAACAAGTTCATCCCGGTCTACATCACCGAGAACATGGTGG
>JABDQB010000028.1 GCA_013042495.1 Gemmatimonadota bacterium | reverse complement strand
CCGTTCGACCGATAGGCGTTCAGGAACTCGTCGTCGAAATCGAACGCCGGAATGCCGGTGATCTTGAAGTCATCGGGAATCAGAAACTCGGGGTTCCCGAACGAGAACCCGAGGAACGGATCCCGGTTGTCCTGCCACCAGCTGTTCGTCAGCGTTCCGTTGCTGAAACGGTCGTTCTGGTAGCTGGCCCGGACGTCCAGGGCGAGCTGCTGATCGGCCGACTGGGTGATCGTCTGGAACCAGCCCAGCGTGAACACGTTCCGCGTGTTCAGGTTGCCGTCGTAGTTGTCCGTGCGGAACAGGCTCGTGAACCCGCCGCGGCCATACCCCTGATTCCGGTTCCGCGTGAACGCGAAGTTCAACCTGGAACCGCGCGGGAGCTGCCAGTTGATGTTCGTCGTGAACAGGTCCGACTGGCTCCAGTTCAGCGGGTTCGTCCGGCCGTTGTCCCACGGCACGTAGTTCAGGGCCGTTACGTCGACGAAGTCGGTCGCTCCGGCCGTGCTCGACGAGCGCGCCTGCTCGAAGACCGCTTCCTGGCCTGCCGTGCACAGACCCGCGTACTGCGAGCCGCTCGGGCAGGTGTCGATCCCGTTGACCACCCACCGCATCGGCGCGTTCTCGGTGCGGAACGACTGCTGTCCGGACGCCGTACCGGCGAAGAAGAACGTCACCGGGCCCGCGATCGGACCGCCGAGCGTCAACTCCGCCCGGTTGAAGTTCGTGCGCCAGGAGTTCGTGACCTGGTCCGTGAAGAACTCCAGCGAGCCCGTGAACTGCGCGCCACCGGAACGGGTGACGTAGCTCACGACGCCGGACTGCGCTTCACCGAACTCGGCCGCGAAGGCGCCCACGTTCACGTCGACCTGCTCAAGAGCGTTCGTCGGAAGGTTGACGTTGTTCGCCTGCGCCTGTCCGAACGACCGAATGAGCACGCCGTCGATGAACACGGCTTCCTCGTTGGCCCGACCACCCCGGATTGTCGTCCCCTGGTTGGTCTGGATCACTCCCGGCTGCAGCACGACGATGCTCGAGGCGTTGTCCAGCGGAAGCTGGTCAATCACCTCGCCCTGGACGATCGATTTGGTCGATGTCTGGTCCCGCGGAACCAGCGGGTTCCGCTCACCCTCGACCGTGATCGCCTCGAGCTCGACCGCCGTCTGCTCCAGTTCGAAATTCAGTGTCGTTGTCTGACCAGCGAGGATTCGCTGACCTTCAATCACGAACGGCCGGTATCCGATGAACTGAGCCCGCACGTTCTGCAGACCCGCCGGCACTTCGTTGATGAAGTAGAACCCCTGGTCGTTGGTCAGATTGCCCAGGGTCGATCCGTCGACGAGGACCTGCGCTCCCGAGACCGGAGCACCCGTCCCCGCGTCCGTCACCCGACCCTGGATCTTTCCAGTGCTCGCCTGACCGAACAGCGGGCCGACCGCAAGTAGCGTCAGTCCTGCCGTTGTCAGACTCGCCCGAAAAGCCCCTCTCAACCAATCACGAATCATGGATCACCCTCCTCAGGGCATTAAGGAGATGAGTCGACCGCACCACGCGACCACGAGACGAAAGCCCCCTCGCGGCCCTTCGCGTCGTAGCAGCGTACGGGTCGACCAGTGAAGAGAGACAACTGTTTTGGAGAACCGCTGAGGCCTCCTGGGTACGAACGAAGGTGGAGCCGATAATTCCCTCCCCTTGCTGGAGGAATCGGATTGTCGGAAGGCCTCGTGCCGACCGACCTCCTGTCGAGCCTCGTGACTGTTCACCCTGCATGACTCGCCCCCAGCCTTCCGGGACGCCGAACAATCCGAGGGACAGCCTAAACGCACCTGAGTACTTCGTTCTATATGCAGCGCACCGCCCGTGCGCACATGCCTCAGCTACACGACCCCCCTTGAGGGGCCATATCATTTCGAGAGTCCAGAGGTTGTGGCAGGCGGACTCTCGCTATGTAGGGCCGGGAACCGCAGTCCAGTTCTCGACCCGGTGGAAAGCTTACGGACGCACCGAACAGGTGTCAATAGCCGTAACCTCTCCGCAGCGCCCTGCGCGACGGCATCGCGAACCGTCGTAAGTAACGCTGCTTCAACTTGGTTGGAAAAGCTGAGGTCCTACGCCACCCATGTCAACCTGAGCCGGTATCCCCGTCGGTTGTCGAGGGGCAATTGTCGGGTTCCCCGGCAGCATTCACGAGCAGTCGCAGGAACCTCCGCTTTCCTCTTTGCATAACGTACGACCCCTGCGAAACGTGACACTCGGGATCCTCGACCACCGCTCCGTCTATCCTCACGCCCCGTTGTTTGAGGAGCCGTCGGGCCTCGGACGTGGAGCGGGCCAGGCCGGAACGAGTCAGGGCGTGCCCGATCCACAGCGTGCCGTCGGCGTCGGCCTCCAGGACACACGTCTCGATTTCCTCGGGTATGGCGCGCTCGCGGTGTACCCGATCGAACGCATCCCGGGCCCCGTCACCCGCTTCCGTGCCCTGATACCGGGCGGTAACGGTCTCGGCGAGCCAGCGCTTGGCAGCCAGGGGATCACGTCGGGCCACTTCGATCCAGTGAGACCGCTCGGACTCCGCCGCTCCCGAGGCCAGTTGGATCCACTCCTCGAGCAGCGTATCCGGAATCGACATGGTGCGGCCGAACATGTCGGCCGGATCCATGGTGAGACCAACGTAGTTGTCGTATGACTTCGACATCTTGCGCTCGCCGTCCGTGCCGCGGAGCAGCGGAAGGGTGACGCACACCTGCGGTTCCTGCCCGGCTTTCTCCTGCAGCGTACGACCGAGCAGAAGATTGAACTTCTGGTCCGTGCCGCCGAGCTCCACATCCGCCGCCAGCGCGACCGAATCGTACGCCTGCATCATCGGGTACAGGAACTCCACCAGGGAGATCGGCTTCTCGTCCGAGTAACGGGCGGCGAAGTCGTCCCGCTCCAGCATTCGCGCTACCGTGTACTGCGACGTCAGCCGAAGAACATCCTCGAGGTGCAGGGTCGACAGCCATTCGCTGTTGCGGCGAATCTCGGTCCGCTCCGGGTCCAGGATCTGGAACACCTGCTCCCTGTAGGTTTCCAGGTTCGCCTCGATCTCGTCCCGACTGAGCATGGGTCGCATGTCGCTCTGGCCCGAGGGGTCGCCCACGAGAGCCGTGAAATCGCCGATCACGAACACGACCCGGTGGCCCAGCTCCTGGAAAGTCCGCAGTTTGTGAATCGACACCGCGTGGCCGATATGCAGATCCGGGCGAGTCGGGTCGAACCCCTGCTTCACGACCAGGGGCTCACGCTCGGCGAGCGAGCGCTTCAGCTTCTCGACGAGCTCGGCCTCGGGAACGATCTCCGCGACCCCGTCACGGATACGTTTCAGCTGCTCGTCCACCGGAAGAAACATTCGCCGTCCACGTTCGTAGAAGTGGCACCGTGAACCATCGCATCACATGGAAGCGCACAGCATAGATATGGCGGAGAGCACAGGCAACAAGAGATTTCGGCCGAGGTGGCCCGGTCCGCGGGGGCGCTGGATCGGGCTGACCATAGTCCTCGGCGGGCTCGCGCTGGCGGGTGGAGTGGCGTTGGGGGCCTGGTCCCACATCTGCGATCAATGTCCCTCGATCGCGCAGATCTACGCCTTCGAGCCCAAGGAGGCGACGCGGGTGTACGCGGCCGACGGCTCCCTGCTGCACGAATTCGCGGAAGAGCGGCGGACCGCCATCGAGTACGAGCAAGTCCCGCAGCACGTGGTCGAGGCATTCGTGGCCGTCGAAGACAAG
>JABDQB010000027.1 GCA_013042495.1 Gemmatimonadota bacterium | reverse complement strand
CGCAGGACCTCGGCGCCTGCAGAGCGAATGGACTCCGGATCGCGCAAATCGCAGCAGTACGACGAGGCCCTGGCCGATTTCTCGGCGATCTGGGCCTGAACCTCTTCGAGCGCCGCTCGGTCTTTGTCCCAGAGGATGACGTGCGCCCCGAGATCAGCGCTTCCCAGGGCCAGCAGTCGACCGATGCCGCTACCGGCTCCGGTTATCAGGATACGAGACTCTCGCAGTCTGGTCATGACGAGATTCTCGCATGTTGAGAATTCGTCGAGCTGCTGGACCGGAGACAAGAGGAGGCGGGCTGGGGTTCAAGAGGCTACAATCGCGCCTCATGGAAGTGCAGAACCCCCCGGAACAGCGTCAGGATGTCGTTGCAGCGAACGGCCTTTCCCGGGAGTTGGAGTCTCGTTTCAGGGATTGCCGGCTGAAGCGGCCGTTTCGGCGATCCGCCTACGATCCCGGAGACGTGCTCGAGTACGGGGTAACGGGAGTCTTTCCCAAAGTGCCAGCCCGGGTGCGGGCACTAGTGGAAAGGTACGTCGGGGGTGGATTCGCGGGGCAGGTCTACAGGGTCAAGGTGCTCGAGATCGTGCCTGTCTCGATCCTGCCCGTTGTTGAGTCGGCAGAACTGGCGGCGGGCAGCGATGCGGTAGGCGATGTCGGCCTGGTGGAGGGCCGCACCTACGCCGTCAAGATCTTGCGACCGCGGTCGCGCTTCGCTCGCGGTTTCCGAAACCTCCTCTACTTCTTGGGTTATCAGGCCCACTTTGGGGCGGAGGTCTTGCCCTCGGCCGTTCGCGCCGGGGTTTTGTGGCAGAAGCTCATCAGGCGGGCGATGGCCCACGAGACCGGCGATGAAGCGGCGGTCTGCGACACCTACGCGACGTTCTACGACCGGGAGCTGCAGAGTTTTGGTGAGATCAACGAGTGGATCGATGGGCGCATCTGGAAGTTCGAAGCGGATGACCGGATCTTCTCCAGGTGGGATTTCGAGGACAGCCCGCCTGTGGACCATTCGAGCCCGGAGTACGTTCACAAGAAGCGGTTCATGAAGGGGCTCGTGAATCTCTTGCACCGGATGGGAGCGGGTGAGCTGGCTCGCCAGTACGAGTGGTGGACGGGCAAGAGCACGCCGAACGTGCTCAAGCGACTCTCTGGGGAAGGTTCACCTCGGGCCGGTCTGACAGCCGTCGATTTCCGAGCCGGGCTGACTCTCCTACCATTTCTACCGATGAGTCCGGCGGACATCATTCTGATAGTCAGAGGTCTGTTCCGAGGTCGGTTGGTGCAGTTTGATCGGTGCGACATGACAAGGCTGAGGTCGTTTGTGGAGCAGTCCCGGGCTTTCGCCGATCTTCAGCCGGCCGTCGACGAACTGGTATCCCAGACGGCGAGCTATCGCGCCTCGCAGCCCGACGTCACCCATCATCATGTTCGGCTCCTGTTCAGCCGCCGTCTCAGAGCGTCGGTCCGCCGCGGGGCGATCAGATCCTGGCTGAGCCGCGGCTGGTTGGATGATAGGGGAGCGGATCTGCTCGGTAGCCGTCCCTTGCTTTGGCCAGTTCTCTGGACGGTCTCCTGGATTCCCTGGCTCGGCCGGTTCTGCGTTTCGATTTGGGGCAATGCCTCGTCGCGTCGTCACCTTCGACTGTGTTGGACCGATGCCGACTATCGTGGCCGGGCACTCCTGGGTTCACGAATCGAGACGCTAATTCGCTGGTGCCGCGATGGACGCGCGGGCGCTGCGAGGGCGGCGCGCCTCGTCGATCGACCACTGGCCTACTGGCTCGAACGATTGACCGCTGGCTGGCTGCCGGCTGCGTGGCACCGTTTCGTCACGGATTGGGCCTGGGCAGGGGAGCAGATTCGGGACAAGGTGTCGTTCACCCTGAGCTTCCTCCGAAAACCGCTCTTTCGCGAGCAGGTCCTTCTCGATGAAGTTCGGCGTGGCCGCGAAGAGGGAATGCTGACCGCCTCGGAGACTTCGAGAATCGAGTCTCAGATCAAGGATCCCTTCATGCAGAAGTACCTCAAGTTCCTTGCGGTTCATCTG
>JABDQB010000024.1 GCA_013042495.1 Gemmatimonadota bacterium | reverse complement strand
CGCAGGAGGAGTTGCGACTCGAAGCGGGAGCGCGTGTGGTGCACCCCCGATTCGGAGACGGGCAGATTCTGTCGATCACGGGCGAAGGCCGCCTCACCCGCGCAGAAATCGAGTTCGCGGACGGGATACGTCGCAAGGTCATGGTCGCTCACGCAGGGCTCCGGCCGGCGTGAGGCAGGCGTCAGCCGAAGATCACGTCCAGCTCGCGCGGGGCGTCTCCCCCCATCCGGCTGATCGCGCGTTCGACGGATTCGATGGCTTCGCGGTTTGCTCCACCCCGCTCCTCCCACAACCGAGTCGGCCCGGCCGGGAGCGGAAAATGATCGTCCGCCGTGGCGAGAATGGCTTCAGGACTCTGCCAGCCCTCGGCCAGGAGAACGCGGCGGCGAATCTTCTTGGCTTCGTTGAGCGTGTGGTCTCCGATCGGATCCTCAGCCGCGGCCCTTGATAGCTCGTCCCGGAGCAGGAAGTCGGCCACCATCTCGAACCCGTGACGCTGGTAGTTGACCACTTCCGTCGGATCCAGATCCCACCGAGAGTTGTCGATCACCGTGTCGAAGATCGAGTGCCAACTCTCGTTACCCGATATCCGGATCATCCCCCGAAAGATCCTCCGGTTGGTCGAAAACGTGAATAGAGTGCTTGAAAGGACCCGGTGAAACAGGGCGTCGGTGCCCGAGTGGTCGAATCGAGTGACGATCCAACGGGCCAGCTGCGCGTATTCCGGGCCCACGTCCACATCCATGCGATGTTCCCAGTACGAGTGTCCGAGCGCACGGGTGGAGGGCGTGAGGGTCAACATTCGCGGGACGAACGTGTTGTGCGCCAGGACGTCGGCGGCGAGATGGCACAGGTAGCCGGTCATCGCAGCGCGCAGGCGCTCGTCGCGTCCTGCCGCCCGGTGGATTTCGCGTGCCACGTGCCAGTGATGGCAGTGCCGTCCGACCGGCGCGTACTTCTTGGCCATCGAAATATCCGCCGCGAGGCTGCCGTAGAGGAAGTCGATCGGATACCGGGCAATGACGGCGGCAACGGATGTGGGGAACAGGTCCAGCGATCTCAGGATCTCGATTCCGATCTGGGTATGAGTCGCCGGTCCCCAGGCGAATGCCGTGTCAGGAACGAGCAGGAGCAGCGCCGCCGCGCCGGCTACGCTTCCAACGAATGCTCTGCCGCTCAACCCAGGCGCCTGCGCTCCGCGCGCGCCACTCTACGTCTCTTCCTTCCCCGACCACCCAGTCTGAGCGCGCGCATGATGGCCGCGGTTGAGAAGAACGTCTCCTCCGCTTCCTCGACCGCGACCTCGAGGAGGGCGTTGATCTCGGACATTCGGTCTTCCGCCAGCTCGACCATGTTCTCCACCGAACTCGTCGCCCGGATCACTGTCCGGTCGATTCGCCCCACATCGTCTACCAACGACGTGGCCACGGTGCCGACCTGGTCCAGCAGGCCCTGCGACTGATCGAGCACGGGGAGCGCCTTCCGCTGGAACTCGCCCGCCGCTTCCTCGATCTGGCCTGTCGCCCTCAACAAACGGGGAAGCAGGACAAGCAGGCCGATGATGCCGACGGCGCTGAGCAAGACCCAAAGGATCAGCGACAGGATGACCAGTATCTCGTAGAAGGTCACCGAACCTCCCGGTTCCATGAAGGGAACATGCGCTTCAAGATGCCCCTAAAGCCCCCTAAGGACAACTCTCTTCCGCCCTGGAACGCACGATGCGGGCCATCGCAATGAGCGCCCGCTCGGGAGGTCGTTGTGCCGGCCGGCCGATCACGCGTGTGTGCGCTCATATTGCGATATGTACCCGACCGCCGAGGCAGGATCGGCGCACTCCTTCAGCCCGTCCACGAAGGCCTCGTCCCTGGCCAGTCGGGCAATTCGCGCAAGGAGTCGCGTATGATGACTCGCCCGGTCGGGAGGCGACAGGAGGACGAAGAACACGTGAACGGGTTCACCGTCTACCGAGCGGTAGTCGGCACCGTCGCGGCAGATACCGAGGAGCACTTGGGGTTCACGGATGCTCGAGCTGATCGCGTGTGGTATGGCTATCCCGTGCCCGATGCCTGTACTGAGCACCTTTTCCCTGGCCAGCAGAGCGGCCAGTACGACCTCCGTCGTCGCCGCGGGTCCTTCGTCGACGATCGGAGCCAGCAGCTGTTTGAGGATGCCCCGTACGTCGTCACCCTCCACGTCGGTAACGACTCGATCTTCGGCCAGGTATTCCGTGAGAGTCATAGCGCCGTCATCCAAAGACTGGGCCGGTCGCGCGGCGTGAGCCACCGCAGGATTCGAGAAGCATAGAGGCGTTCCGGAAAACCTGTCAAGGAGCCGGGAAACTGCGTTGCCGCAGCCGAGGCACGTGACCTAACTTGGCCTACCATGCGATGCGCAAGCGATGCGAACGATGTCAGGCAGGGGCAATGATGCACTACCGGATCGAGGGACCCTCCAAGCTCAGCGGTCGGTTTAGACCGGCAGGCAACAAGAACGCGGCGCTGCCGATCCTGGCTGGTTGCCTGTTGGCGGAAGAGCCCGTTGTCTTGGAAAACGTTCCGGACATCCGGGACGTGCGGACGATGATCGACTTGCTGGAAAGCGTCGGTGCGAAGGTGACCTGGGAGGGTGGTGGAAGTGTGGTCGTCGATCCGCGAAGCACTAGCGGTGGAGAGATCGACGCCGAATTGTCGCGCCAAATCCGGGCGTCCATTCTTCTCGCCGGTCCGCTGCTAGCCCGATCGGGCTCGGTGATGTTGCCGCCCCCGGGCGGCGACGTAATCGGACGGCGGCGACTCGACACGCATTTTCTGGCGCTCGGAAAGCTGGGAGCAGAGGTCGACGTAGGGGACCGCTACGAGCTGCGCGCCCGGAAGCTGAAGGGCGCGGATATCTTCCTCGACGAGCCATCGGTCACCGGCACGGAGAACGCCATACTCGCCGCGGTGACGGCCTCGGGTACGACGCGTCTGCGAAACGCTGCGGCAGAGCCCCACGTCCAGGATCTATGCGCGTTCCTCCAATCTATGGGCGCCGAGATCAGTGGCGCGGGCACCCATGACTTGACGATCCAGGGGGTGGAGCAGCTCGGCGGAACGCGGCACAGGATCGGGGCCGACCACATAGAGGTTGGGAGCATGGTGGGTCTGGCGGCGATCACTGGCTCGGACGTGGTGATCGAGGATGTCGAAGCGGGGCACATGGATCCACTTCGCATCGGATTCGAGCGATTGGGCATTCATTGCGACCTGAAGGGGACGGAGCTGCACGTGCCAGGCGACCAGTCGCTGGAGATCGAAGCCGATCTGGGGGATCAGGTCCCGAGTCTCGGAGATGGTCCCTGGCCCGCCTTCCCGGCCGACCTGATGTCGATCGCCCTCGTGGTAGCGACCCGGTGTCGGGGAACGATCCTCATTCATGAGAAGATGTTCGAGTCTCGGATGTACTTTGCGGACAAGGTCATCGCCATGGGCGGGAGGATCGTCCTGTGCGACCCCCACCGAGCAGTGGTCGTGGGACCGTCTCGGTTGCGAGGTTCTACGGTCGAGAGTCCCGACATCAGGGCCGGCATGGCACTGTTGATCGCGGCGCTGGCGGCCGATGGCGTGAGTCGAATCTACAACATCGGGCAGATTGAGCGCGGATATGAGCGGATTGACGAACGCCTGCGAGCCCTTGGAGGCAAGATCGAACGCGTGGAGGACAACTGCTGAAACGCGCGAGCCAAGGGCCGAATGCGGTCGGCGAGCTCTGCCACCGGTTCGGTGACCTCGAAGCGGTCCACCCCGCGATCGTGGCTGGCATCACGTCGACCGAGCCTGGTTCGGGCGCAGGCTCGGAGTCGGATTTCGGTCTGACGTCTGGCGGGCCCGCCGTGTTGGGTCGCTATGAATCGCTCGCTCGAGCCACAGGGATGTGTAGTTCGGTCGTTGCCCGCCAGGTGCACGGCACGAGGGTGGTGGTGGCAGAGCTGCCATCGAAAGGAGGAGCCCGGGTCATCGGCGAGGCAGACGGCATGGTCACGGAGGCGAAGGGCTTGCTGCTGGTTGTTACGGCGGCGGATTGCGTTCCGGTGTTCATGGTTGATGTGGAGGGGCGCGGTATCGGGATGCTGCACGCAGGGTGGAGGGGGAGCGCCGGCGGGATCCTGGAAGCCGGCCTCCTGCTGCTGGAGCGGGCGCTCGGGATCGATCCTTCACGGCTGGTCATCTACCTCGGACCTGCGATCTGTCGCTCGTGCTACGAGGTCGGAGTGGAGGTGCAACGTGCTTTCGGTCGCGATGCGACCCGGCCGGCATGTCTGGATCTCCGCTCGGAGCTGGCGCGTCAGGCTCGTGGCGCAGGGGTGGCATCCTCTCGTGTCCTTCGATCCGATTGGTGCACCCGGTGCGGACCGGTTCCCCTGCATTCACATCGGGCGCAGGGTGAGCAGGCTGGGAGGATGGCCGCCTTCCTCGGACTCGCGAACGCGCCTGCCGGGTAGTCAGTTCCACGAAATTGGGACGGGAATTGCGATAGCGCCCGATCTCTGCTAAGTTTGCGCCTGTTGATAGCCGTCTGGCGCTGGCCAGCCAGGGAGGCTCTGGAAGGAAGTTGAAGTGGGGAACCCTTATCGGCCCCACTTTTTTGTTGCGGGTCGCTCGTGGTTTGCGGGCACAGAGAAGAGTGGCGTTGCCGCATGGCAGGGAGCCTGGAACAAGAGCTGGAGCTGTTCGTCTCCGGCATCGGTTTCGAGCTGGTGTCGATCGAACGTGGCGGGGGGCGACGACGCCCCTTGCTTCGCATGAGGGTGGATCGACCCGACAGCCGGCCGGGTCATTCCAACGTCACGGTTGACGACTGCGCCGAGGTGAGCCGGGCGGTGCGTCGGTTTCTGGAGGAGCGGGGATCGGGCGAGGATGAATGGGTCCTCGAGGTCTCGTCACCCGGAGTGGAGCGGCCACTCACCCGGGCGCGCGACTACGCGCGATTCGCGGGAGAGAAGGTTCGGTTGCGTGGGTTCGGGCCGCTCGCGGGGGACAGCAAGCAGATCGTCGGCCGGCTAGCGGGGGTCGAGGGAGAGACCGGACGGGAGGTGGTCGTACTCGAAGTGGGTGGCGAGCAGACGAGGGTAGCGTTGTCCGACATCGCGAAGGCCACGCTGGTCTACGAGTTCGCGGGATAGTCTTGAGGGCCAGGGAGGATAGGGGCGTCAGATGAGCGATCAGATTCCGGTCGTTGAAGCGTTTCGTGTGATGGCAGCGAATAAGTCGCTGTCAGACAGCGAGTTGCATGACCTAATCCGGGACGGAATTCACGCCGCACTGGCGCGGCGCTTTGGCGGTCCGGTAGAGGCCGAGATCGCGATTCTGCCGGAGGGGGACATCAAGATCGTGGTTCTCAAAGAGGTGGTCGAGACGGTCGAGGATCCCGCTCGGGAAGCTTCTCTCGAGGAGGCGCGCTGGGACGACCCGGATTTTCAGGTTGGAGACCTTCTCGAAATCCCAGTCGAGTTCTCGGACTTTGGACGGAACGCGGTGATGGCTGCCAAGCAGCGGATCATCCAGCGCGTTCGCGAGGGCGAGAGAGATCGGATCCGGGAGGAATTCAGCGGCATGGTGGGCGACTTGGTCTCCGGCGAAGTACAGGCGATCGAACGGGGCAAGATCGTCGTCATGCTGAATCGGGTCCGAGAGGCTGAGGCCGTGATCCCGTGGCGAGAGCAAAACCCGCGCGAGCGTTTTCGCCAGGGCGAGACGATCCGTGCCGTACTTGGAAAGCTCGAGGAGACACCACGAGGCCCCAGGCTGATCCTGTCGCGGGCCGACCCGCTGTTTGTTAAGGCACTGTTCGCGATCGAGGTTCCCGAGATCTACCAGGGGATCGTCGAAATCAAGGAAATCGTCCGGGAGGCCGGGGGCAGAACGAAGGTCGCCGTTTCCTCGAAAGACGACTCCGTGGATCCCGTCGGCGCGTGCGTCGGGCTGAAGGGGTCTCGCGTCCAAGCTGTGGTTTCCGAGTTGTCGGGCGAGCGTATCGATATCGTTCCCTGGCACCCGGATCCGGAGATCTTCGCGCGGCGCGCCCTGGCTCCAGCCAAGGTCTCGAAGGTGATCTCCGATTCGGAGCGGCACGTGATCACCGCGATCGTGGACGAGGACCAGCTTTCGCTCGCCATCGGGCGCAACGGCCAGAACGTGCGGCTCGCCTCGCAGCTGATCGGATGGCAGATCGACCTTTACTCCAGCCGGGACTGGCTTGCGCGTGGAGCCGAGTCGAGCCTGTTCGGGGGGGGAGACGACTACGAGGTGTCCGACTTCCCGCTGTCCGAGTTGGAGGACATCCAGCCGACGGCCCTGGCAGCGTTGCAGGCCGCCGGAATCAACACCTTCTTCGACGTACTGGACATGGACCGGGACGACTTCCTGAAAGTGCCCGGCATTGGAGAAGAGGACGCCGCCGTGCTCCTCACTCTCATCGAAGAGTTGACCGTCGAAGAGGAGGCACCGGAGGGGGCACCGCCGGCCGGAGCCTCCAAGGCGGCAGCGACAGCTCCGCTTTTCGCCGAAGGTGACGAGGCGGCTGTGGCTCCGGATCCGGATGAGGCCGGGTCTCCCGAGGAGCAAGCCGAAGCCGGGGCGGTCGATGTGGCCGATCCGACTGATGGCACCGACGAGACTGACGTCGAGGCGGTGGGGGCTGCGGTTTCGGAGGCCGACGCTGTGGCGGGGGAAGAGGAACCGGGTAAGGCCCCGGATTGATCGCCGCAACCGGGCGGGGCCGGGAGGCGGGCGACGACCCGGACCGGAATGTCCTGCAGCTCGTTGGCCTGGCCCGCAGAGCGGGTTTTGCGGTGGTGGGAACGCAGGCCGTTCGCGATTCCGCTCGGCGCGGCGAACTGAGTGTGGTGGTGGTAGCACAAGATGCGACGGAAAACGCGCGACGTAGGCTGCGCGGCATGCTCGAAGATTCGGAGCTGGCCGTGGTGACCCGGGGCACGAGAAGTGACCTGGGACGGGCGGTCGGTCGATCGGAGGTCGTGGTCGTGGGAGTTCGAGACAAGGGCCTCGGTCAGAAGATCGTCGGTGAAGGCCGGACGACTGCGGGGTAACGCAGGTGACATCAAGGAGGACAGGCGTTGGTGACATTCCGCGTCTATGAAGTTGCCGAAGATCTGGGTGTAGACAGCAAGCAGCTGATTCACATGCTGCACGAGATGGACGTGCGTGTGCGAAGCCACATGTCCAGCGTGTCGGAAGACCAGATCGCGCGGCTACACGCTCGATTGGAGAGAGAGCGGCGCACGGGCGGGCACGCGTCGGCGGATGCGGCCTCCTCGGCGCGGCGGCGTCGGCGTCGCAAGGCCCCCGAGGTTACCGAAGTCGTACCCGTCGATGACGGCACGGGAGAGGAAGCCGACGATGAGGTGGGCGCCGACGAAGCGCAGCCCGTGACTCTGGCGGCCGAGTTCCTTGCAGAAGAGGTCGGCGAGGAACCCGCGGCCGCCGACAGCGAGCCGGAAACCGAGGACGCCGACGTCCGGGGTGTCGACACGGAGGACGTGCTCGAGGAAGAGTCAGATCTTGCCCCGGGGCCCGAGGTCGCAGCTGAAGCCGACGAGGTCGTCGGCGAAGACGCCATCGGTGCGGAGCCCCACGAAGATGCGGTAGCTGCAGAGCTCGTGGAGGCCGGAGATCCAGACGTCGCCGAGGAAGTGGACCGGGAGGCGCCACCCGCGAAGCGGAAGCGCACGGTCAAGCCGAAGCCGGTGCGCAGGGGCCTTCCCACCGCGCCGCCGGCCGAGACGCCCGCCGCGCCTGCCGCTTCCGCGGCTCCGGGTGGTACCGTGCGGATCAAGGCGGAAGGATATACGACCGACGGTCGAAAGAGGGGGAAGCGAGATCGGAAGCGAAGGCGCCGCGTCGACCAGGATGCCGTGCAGGAGAGCGTAAAGAAGACGCTCGCGGCCATGGGCGGCGGCACACAGCGTCGTCGTCGGCGCGACACGGGTCCGACGCAGCAGGAAGTGGAGCGCGAGGCGAAGGAGGCGAAGGAGGCGGCGGAAATCACGCTCGTCCGCGTCAACGAGTTCCTCACCATTTCGGAGCTCTCCGACCTGATCGATGTCACGCCGCAAGAGATCATCACTTCGGCCTTCAAGAATCTGGGCCTGATGGTGACGATCAACCAGCGCCTCGACTTCGACCAGATTGAGCTCATCTGCGACGAATTCGGTTTCGAGGCCGTGCGGGAGGAAGCGTACGAATCAGACCTGGTCGAACTGCAGCAGGAGGCGGAGGAGGAGGGCGAACAGGCGCCGCGCGCGCCCGTCGTGACGGTGATGGGGCACGTGGACCACGGAAAGACATCGCTCCTGGATCGTGTGCGCGAAACCAACGTGATCGCCGGGGAAGCAGGCGGCATCACGCAGCACATCGGGGCCTACCACGTCGTGGTTCAGGGCGAGAAGGCTCTGACCTTCCTCGACACACCGGGGCACGAGGCCTTCACGGCGATGAGAGCCCGGGGAGCCGAGGTCACCGATCTCGTGATCCTGGTGGTTGCGGCCGACGATGCAGTGATGCCGCAGACCGTGGAGGCGATCAGCCATGCGCGCAACGCGGGGGTCCCGATCGTCGTGGCGATCAATAAGGTCGATCTGCCCACCGCCAACGTGCCGAAGGTCAAGCAGGACCTGTTGTCGCAAGAGGTCATCCTCGAGGAGTTCGGGGGCGATGTCCTGTCAACCCAGGTTTCGGCCAAGACGGGGGAGGGCCTTGACGACCTGCTCGAGAAAGTTCTCCTGCAGGCGGAGATGCTCGACCTGCAGGCGGTTCCGACGGGCATGGCCAGAGGGACGGTCGTCGAGGCGGAACTCGATCGAGGCATGGGTCCCGTTGCCACGGTGCTGGTCCAGAGCGGTGAACTCAACGTCGGCGATGACTTCGTCTGTGGTATGCAAGGCGGACGGGTGCGCGCCCTTCTCGACGAGCGGGGGAACACCGTCGACAGGGCCGGCCCGTCGATTCCGGTTCGCATCCTGGGACTCGAGGGAGTTCCGCAAGCCGGGGACCGGCTGGTCGAGATGGAGGCCTCGCGAGTCCGCGAGATCGTGTCCCGCAGGCAGCAGCTCGAGCGCGAAAAGGACATCCGCAGGCGACAGAAGGGCACACGCCTGGAGGACATCTTCGCGGCTGTTCAGGAACAGGGCCAGGCGACGCTGAACCTGGTGATCAAGGGTGACACGGATGGCTCCCTCCAGGCGCTGGCTGACTCACTGGAGCGACTCGGAACCGCTGAGGTGGCGGTGGACGTCGTACACAGGGGAGTCGGTGCGATCAACGAGTCGGACATCCTCCTGGCGACCACGACGCAGGCTTCCGTGATCGGTTTCCACGTCCGTCCGGACGCAAAGGCCCGGGACATTGCCGAACGGGAAAGCGTAGAGATCCGCCTGTACAGCGTGATCTACGAGGCGGTGGAAGATGTCAGGCTGGCTCTTGAGGGCCTCCTCAGGCCGGAGGAGAGGGAGGTCATCGTGGGGACGGCGGAGGTTCGGGAGACCTTCAAGGTTCCCAAGGCCGGTACGGTGGCCGGCTGCTATGTCGTCTCGGGTACCATGCAGCGCAACCTGCCGGTCCGCCTGCTGCGGGACTATGTACAGGTGTATGAGGGCAGCGTCGGCAGTCTCCGTCGTTTCAAGGAGGATGTTCGCGAGTCCGCGATGGTTACGAGTGTGGGCTCTCCATCGAAGGATTCAATGACGTCAAGGTCGGCGACGTGATCGAGTGCTATCGGGTCGAGGA
>JABDQB010000022.1 GCA_013042495.1 Gemmatimonadota bacterium | reverse complement strand
GGCTATGCCTCCGAGAAGTCCCAGAATCCCTGCCGGCCAGCGCTGTCGCCGCGGCTGGGCCACGATGGAGTCGAGGTCGGCGCTCGTGGCGGGTTCGGTGCGCCGAACGCCCTCGGGAGTGACCTGGAATGCCCAGGCGAGCGCAATCGCGATCGGAAATCCGGCCAGGATCAGGACGGTGACCGCCTGAAGCACGCCCGGCGACAGGTTGAGCCCCTCGGCCATCACGTCCACCACCTGCAGCACTACGAACGCGCTGCCGCCATATACCGCTGCGACGCGGAAGACCCGGCGCCGTTTCAACTCGGCGAAGAACCGCTGATAAGCTGGAGTAGTTGCCATGCGGGCAAGATCGCTGGAACCCGTGGCTCAGGGCAACCGATCGGGGCGAACCGGTCAGTCGCTCGTGATGGCCTCCAGCCGGAACCGATGCAGGCGCTGCACGTCGTATTCGTCGCGCACGATGGCCCAGACCGTGTCCCCTCGGAATACCGGCTTCGGCCAGCGAGCGGAGAAGCCTTCCGGCGCCGAGACGCGCCCCAGGTACTCGCCGGTGGACTCGAATACGTCGAAGCGCACGGGCTCCCGGAACGGGTTCACGGCACGCCCGAGCCGCTCCTCCTCCGCCTTCTGCTCCGCCGCGTCCATATAGCGCTCGGACGGCGCAGGTATGCGGACCCAGATCCGTCCGTCATTTGAAGGGTAATACTGGCTATATGCAGGCTTGACGTCGGGGATCGGCGGGCCGTTCCACTTCCAGCCCGGGTAGCTCTGCCGGAAGTTGTCGGTCGCAGCCTTCCGCTCGGCCGCGGACTCACCGTGATCTACAGGAACGGGTTCGTACTGCTTGCTGATGCGGAGAACGCCTTCGGGCCTGAGGATGTCGAACGAGTAGTCCTCGTTTACACCGACGATGTAGTAGCCGAACGGACTCCAGGCGCTGACCTGCCCCGGACTGAACGGAACGGAGTTGACGCTCATGCTGCCCTCCCGCTCGGCCGAGATCTGCGCCTCCTCGTACCCTAGATCCGGAGTCATGACCGTGTCCACCGTGCCATCGAGGTAGTAGCGGGCGTGACCGGATTTCCACTCGAATACCGACGTTCCGAGGTTCGCTACGATAGGGGTCGCCAGCGTGCCGGACGTGTCGGCGATCATGGCGTTGCTCGTGTTGAAACTGCCGGCGATGCGATAGAAACCTTCGTACTCACCGCCCGGTGAATAGAAGGTGATGCGGCCGTTGCCAGGATCGCGGATTGCCACCCGCCCGTCCGGCAGAATCGCCAGGCCCGAGTCCGGCTGCTTGTACTCGCCCGGACCCTCCCCTTCCCGGCCGATGTCTCTGATCCACGTCCCCTCCGGAGCGTAGACCCGTATCACCGGGACGTGCGCATCGTATACGAACATCCGGCCTGCGTCGTCCACGTCAAACGCGCGCACATTTCCGAACTGGTATTCGGGGTCGCCGTCCAGCACGCCGATGCTCACCTCCGAGACGAGTTTCCGATCGGACTCCCACACCTGTCCCGAGACGGTCCGGACGATGACGGTGTCCGCGACGGTATCGATCGCGGCCTCCCACCGGGGACCCGAATCCGACGCGTCGCTTCCGGGATCGCAAGCCGTAAGTAAGATGATTAGTGGAAGAACGATTTGGATGGATACGACTCGTCTTGACATGCCGTGTCTCCGGCCGGGCGCTGTGGAAACGAGGGACTATGTTGCGTGCTGTCTTTTAGACTCGGCGAAGCGTCGATGGGTTGGCCCGATCGCCAGCCTTATTGCCGGTCCGGCTGCGCTTCCAGTAGCTCGTGCAGGGCAAGCGTGACCCGGTAGCCGTCGGACGACTACCCCCTGGCCCGAACGATCTCCTGCAAGCGTTCCCGCGCTTCCTGCACCTTCGGCTGTAGTTCGGGGTCCGCGTCCTCCCAGAACTGGATCACTCGCGCGTAGTAGGCGGCGGCCTCTTCGGTGTCGCCCGCCTCGTCACGAAGGCGGGCCAGCGCCAGGACCGCCCGAGGACGATCGACCAGCGACCGGTAGAAGAGTTCGGCCTCTTCCTTGTTGCCGAGTTCAAGATACAGATCGGCCACGTACGTGGTGATGATCTCGTTGACCGGCACCATGAATTGCCACCCCGTAGCTTCGCGCTGCAGCGGCACCAGGCGGGTCAGGGCGCCCTCGGGATCGCCGGCTCCCCACTGCGCTCTTGCTTCCGCCATCTCGTTCAACCAACGCTGGACCCGAGCATCTCTCATGAACCCGGCCGCCTCCAGCGAGTCAGCCTCGGCCCACCACCTCTCGGTGACGGCCTTCACCTCACCCACCTGTCCGCGTTCCGCGGCCACGAGCACACGAGGCAAGGCTGCCGGATCCAGGGCCAGCGTATCGGCTTCGGTCAGGGTCAACTCGTCACGTACGAACTCACTCGGGACAGGCACGCCGAACAGCAGGGCCCGATACGTCATGAACGGGGCGGCGATAGCCATGCGCTCGTCGGACACGTAGGCTCGGAAGTCGTCCCAGCGCCCCCGGTCCACGGCAACCATGGACCGCCCGATCGCCAGATTGAACTCCCAATCTCCGGCCATGCCGGCCTCGAGCAGGCGTCGAGCCACTTCTTCTTTCAATTCCAGCATCGTCGGGTGGCGAAGGTCAGCCGCAACCGTGGCCAGGGCGTTTCGGTCCCTGAAGGCGGTGGTATCAATGACCGTGAACGCCGCCTCCCGGGCCGTCGGGTCCCCGAACGCGATGGCAAAAGCGAGCTCGTTCGCCTGGAGCGTGGGACTTCCGCCCGAGATCTCCCGGAACGCGTCGATCCTCTGTCTGGCCAACGCGCTGTCGCCAAGGGCAAATGCGTTCTCGATCAAGTGGATGTGCGTGGGTCCGACGGTTGGATCGAGTTCCAGGGCACGGCCGAACGCCCGCTCAGTTTGTGCCGGCGCGTCCTCCAGGGCCTGGTACCCGAGGTGGTAGTACGTGTCACCCAGCACGTACCACGCTTCCATATCATCCGGATACAGCCGGACGGCCTCGTTCAGGATGTCGAGCGTCTCGTGCACCCTTCCGCGGAGAAAGGCCACGTTGGCCTCCACCAGCATCTTCTCCCGCCTCGGGAGCCGATCCGCCATGCGCTGTGCCGCAAGCCAGTGCCCGTCGGCAGCCCCGTTACCGCGTTCCCAGCCATACGACTTGGAGAGCCGGTAGTGCGCCATGGCGAAGGTCGAGTCGGTGTCCACCGCTCGCTGGTAGGCCTCGATCGCGGCCACGAAATCCGAGCGACGGTAGAAGGACTCTCCCTCGAGGTAGGACTTTAGGGCCTCCACGGATGTGGTCGTGAGGCGAGCAAGGTCCACGTTGGAGACCGTCGCATCTTCTGGCGTCGGCGATACGCCCACGATCTCGACCGTGAAGCGGTCGATGAGGGCGAACGCGCTGTCCCCTTCGACGGAGCCCACCGAACGGGCCTGGCCGATCTGCTGACCGGTCTCGACGTCATAAAGGTCAGCCGACGCCTGCGTTCGGTCGCCGGCCACCACCAGGTCCCCGATCAGCGCATAGGCCGCGCCCGACTGGCGCGCCACGCCGAGCGCTGTGTCGAGATCGGGAGCGTCGCCGTCTCCCACGGTCGCGTCCCAGCGCGATAGCACCGTGCGGCTCGAGACCGTGCGAAGCCCCGCCAGCCCGTTGAGGTTGGTGGCGAGTGTATTGGCCATGCCCTCACGCCAGAACTCCGATTCCGGTCCGTTCACGCTGAACGGGAGCACCGCCAGGGCAGGAGTCGCCTCGCCGGCTTCCACGGCGCGCGGCCCCCGGAACGTGACCTCGGGTCGCAGCACGAAGAACGCACCCACGACCAGGGCACTGATCCCGACCAGCGCGAGTACACCACTCGGCCAGCGCCGGGACCTGGGCTCGGCCACGATCGCCTCGATCTCGGCTGCGTCCGCCTCTTCGGTGCGCTTCATACCTTCCGGGGTGAGCTCGAAGGCCCAGGCCATTACCAGCGCGATCGGAAACCCGAGAATCAGGAGGAGCGCCACGGCCCGGGTTACGGACTCCGGCAGCGCGAGAGCCGGCACCATGATGTCGGCGACCTGGAGCACCACGAAGGCCACGGCGCCGTACACGGCAGCGACGCGAAACACGCGCCGGCGCTTCAGCTCGGCGAACAGCCTCTGGTATCCGGGCGTACCTGTCGTACTCAATCGGTCTCCTGCTGTGCATGTGTCATCGCGCCTGCGTTCGGCGGCCCAAGATCGCTCGATTCGGCCGGCGGGGGCAACTCCCAGCGATCCTGATCGTCCGCTACTTGCACCGCCGTGACGGATTTTCGCGCGCGGTGACTATTCCGTAGATTGGTTTTTCGTGTCTCATCACCTCCTCAGCGCAGATCGGCAATCCAGGACAAGGGGCGTAGCCGTTGGGCGAGACGCTGACCATCCGATTGACCGTCAACGGGAAAGCCTACGACCGGCCTGTTGAGCCTCGGCTTCTCCTCAGCGACTTCCTCCGGCACGACCTTCACCTGACGGGCACGCACGTGGGATGCGAGCACGGCGTGTGCGGCGCGTGCACGGTCCTCCTCGACGGTGAGGCCGTGCGCTCGTGCCTCGTGTTCGCCGTGCAGGCGGATGGCGCCGAGATAAGCACCGTGGAGGGGCTGGCGACACCGTCGGATGGATCCGGAATCCCGCATCCGGAAGACGCCGACCTTCACCCGATCCAGGCCGCGTTCCGTGAATCTCACGGCCTGCAATGCGGGTTCTGCACACCCGGCATCCTGATGACGCTCGTCCCGTTTCTCGAAGAGAACCCGGACCCGGACGAGGAGCAGATCCGGGAAGCCCTTTCCGGCCACCTGTGCCGTTGCACGGGCTACCAGAACATCGTGACGGCCGTGCGGCTGGCGGCGGATCGGATGGCCACGTGAGCCACGACACGACCTTCGCGGCTCCTCCGGCAGAGGCCCCAGCCCGCCCCCGCCAGGTGGGCGAGTCTCCGCTGCGCAACGAGGATCGCCGACTTCTCACGGGCGAGGCCCTGTTCGTGGACGACGTTCACCTGGATGGGATGCTGCACGCGGCGTTCGTGCGGAGCGATTACGCGCACGGAAACGTCAAGTCCGTGGATCTCACGGCCGCCCTCGAGCATCCCGGGGTGGTCGCGGCCTACGCTGCGCACGATCTCGGTGACTACTGGGAGGCCGGTCCGCTTCTCGTTCCCCCACCGCCTATCGACGACCTCGAGTTTCACGCCGCCACGCAGGTGCCGCTGGCCAAGGGCAAGGTGCGGCACGTCGGCGAACCGATCGCGGTCGTCGTGGCGCGGAGCCCATACGAGGCCGAGGATGGGGCTGCCCTGGTCGAAGTGGATATCGAACCGCTGGATGTCGTATCGGACCTCAAGGGAGGCCTTGAACCGGACTCCCCTCGGATCCACGATCAGCTCGAGTCGAACCTCGCAGCGCATGTCATCCAGCGAAAAGGGTCATGGGAGGAAGTCCGCGAGCGGGCGCACCGAGTGATCAAGAGGCGCTTCTGGTACGATCACGGAGCCTCGGCCCCGATGGAGAATCGCGGCATCGTGGCCAATTGGGACGCCCGCAGCCGTGAGCTCACGGTGTGGGACACGACGCAGGCGCCGATTCCGATCCGCAACGGGCTCGCGGCGATGTTGGGTCTTCCCCAGTCGGAGGTACGGGTGATCGCCCCGTTCATCGGCGGAGGATTCGGACCCAAGATCATGATGTTCTACCCCGAAGAGGTGCTCCTTCCCTGGATCTCGATGCGGCTCGGCCAGCCGGTGAAGTGGATCGAGGACCGGCAGGAGAGCTTCTTCGCGACGACGCAGGAGCGCGGGCAGGACCACGAGTCGGAGCTCGCGGTGGATGCGGAGGGACGGATCCTGGGTGTGCGCGACGAATTCCTCTGCGATACCGGCGCCTATAACCCCTACGGCCTCACGATTCCGATCAACACACAGTGCACGCTGCTCGGCCCGTACCGGGTCCCGAATTACCACAGCGAGTTCCGGATGGTGTTCACGAACAAGCCTATCTGCACGCCGGTCCGGGGAGCCGGCCGGCAGCACGGGGTGTTCGTGATGGAGCGCCTCCTGGACCGGGCGGCGGACGAGCTCGGGATCGACCGGGTCGAGATCCGTCGCCGCAATTACCTCACCCCCGAGGAGTTCCCGCACGACCACGAGATCATCTACCAGGACTTCAAGCCCCTCGTGTATGACAGCGGCAACTACGCGGAGGCGATGGACCGGGCGGTCGAGATGATCGACTACGCGGGCTTCGAGTCCGGCGCAGGGGCGGCCGCGCGGTCGGAAGGTCGGCACGTGGGGCTGGGGATCGTCTCGTACGTGGAGGGCACGGGCGTCGGACCGTACGAGGGCGCTCGAGTGGGAATCGAGCCGGGCGGCCGTATCAACCTGGTGACAGGCGTGGGTACGCAGGGTCAGGGCCATTTCACGTCGTTCGCCCAGATCGTGGCCGAGCAGCTCGGCGTCCAGGCGTCCGATGTCGAGGTCGTGACCGGAGACACCGCCCGCTTCGGCTGGGGCACGGGTACGTTCGCGAGTCGGGGCGCGGTGGTCGCCGGGAACGCCTGCCACGCGGCAGCGCTTGAAGTGCGGAAGAAGGTCCTCACCATGGCGAGCTCCGTGCTCGGAGCGGCCGAGGAAGATCTCGACCTGGCAGAAGGCGTGGTGCGGGTGGTGGGAAGCGGGGAATCGATCTCACTCGGCGAGCTGGCGGCGCTCGCCAACCCGCTGCGCGGAGCGGTGACTCCGGGTACGGAACCCGGTCTCGAGGCCACCGCGTACTTCGGGCCCGAGCGAGGCGTCACGGCGAGCGGCGTACACGCCATGATTCTCGAAGTCGACCCGGACACCGCCCTTGTCCGGATCCTGCGCTACGTCGTGGTGCACGACTGCGGACGGGTCATCAATCCGATGATCGTGGAGGGACAGATCCACGGCGGCGTGGCGCACGGGATCGGGAACGCGTTCTACGAGGAGCTCGTATTCGACGAGGGCGCCCAGCTTCTCAACGCCTCGTTCATGGACTACCTGCTGCCGACGGCGACCGACGTGCCGACCATCGAGACCGACCACGTCGAGACGCCCTCGCCCCTCAACCCGCTGGGGGTAAAAGGAGTGGGTGAAGCCGGAGCGATCCCGGTCGGTGCGCTGTTCGCCCAGGCCCTGGAGAACGCGCTCGACGTCGACGGCTTCGAGGTCCGCGAGATACCGCTGAGCCCGAACCGCCTGTTCGAGTTGATGCGCGACGCGCGTGAGGAAGGATAGCCATGCTGATTGAGTCCGAGTTCACGTTCGACTTTCCGCCCGAGGTCGTGTACGAGGGGCTTCTGGATCCCGACGTCCTGGCAAGCGCGCTGCCGGGCACCGACCGGCTCGAATTGGTCGGCGAGGACCGGTACGAGGGTGAGATGGAGGCGAGCGTCGGCCCCGTAACGGCGGCCCGATTCTCCGTAGTGGTCGAACTGAAGGAAAAGGTGCGCCCCGAGAGCTTCGACATGCACGTGGACGGCAAGGGCAAGGCCGGATTCGTGAACGGGATCGCCAGAGTCGCCTTCGAGGAGACTGACGGCGGAACCGTCATGAAATACCGGGCCGATCTCCAGGTGGGTGGACGCGTGGCGAGCGTGGGCCAGCGATTGCTCGAATCGGTCGGCAAGATGATGAGTAAGCAGGGACTGGAAGCGGTGAATCGATCCATCATGGAGCGGCAGGCGCCGACGGCCGCCGTCGCGGGGAGCACCGACCTGGAGGTCTCTTCCCCTTCCTGGCCGCCGGCGACACGCAAGGAGCGTCTCAGGCTCTTTTTGGTCGTCGCGATCCTCCTCGCCCTCGTCATGGTGCTGCTCCTGTGAAACCGGCCCCGTTCCGTTACGTCCGTCCGTCCTCCGTGGACGAGGCCATTTCCGTGCTGGCCGCCGAGGGGTACGGCGCCAAGCCACTGGCCGGCGGCCAGAGCCTCATTCCGACGATGAACTTCCGCCTGGCACAACCGGCCGTGCTGGTGGACATCGACCGCCTGGACGAGCTGCGGGGAATCAGGGACGGTGGAGGCGACGGGGCTACGAATGGCCTGTACATCGGGGCGATGACGCGGCACTCGGAGCTGGAACGCAGCGCCGTCGTGCGCGATAGGGCGCCACTCCTCGCCGAAGCGATGCCGTGGATCGCCCATCCGCAGATCCGCAATCGAGGCACGATGGGGGGAAGCCTGGCCCACGCCGACCCGGCGGCGGAACTGCCCGCCGTGATGCTGGCCCTGGACGCGCGAATCCACCTGCGCGGGCCGGCGGGCGACCGAACCGTGCAGTTCTGCGACTTCTGCACCGGGTTCTTCAGCACGGCACTGGCCCCTGACGAGCTCGTTACGGGCGTCGAAATCCCGCCTCTCCCCGCCGGCACGGGCACCGCGTTCCTGGAAATCTCGCGCCGGCAAGGCGACTTCGCGCTGGTGGGCGTGTGCGCCGTCGTCACCCTGGACGCCGGCGGCGTGTGCACCCGGGCATCGCTCACGCTGCTCAGCGTCGGGGACGGTCCGGTGTGCGCGAAGACGGCCGAGGACGCGCTGCGCGACAGGACGCTCACCCCGGACGCGGTGCGGGATGCCGGCGAGGCCGTGGCGACGATCGACATCGATCCGCCGGCCGACATACACGCCTCGGCCGCGTACCGCCGGCAACTCGCGCGAGTGCTCACGGCCCGGGCGCTCGACACGGCTGCGCGGAGGGCAGCGGGCGCGTGAGCCGTCTGACCAACAAGGACCTCGCTCCCATCCCGGCCGACGAGCGGACCTGGAAACTGTGGCACTTCGTTTCCCTGTGGGTGGGAATGAGCGTTTGCATACCCACCTACATGCTGTCCGCCGTGATGATCGAGTCGGGGATGACGTGGCGCCAGAGCCTGCTCGTCATTCTCCTCGGCAACGCCATCGTCCTCTTCCCCCTGTTGATCAACGGCTTTGCCGGCACGCGCTATGGGATCCCCTTCCCGGTGTTCGCGCGCGCATCGTACGGGTTGACCGGAGCGCACATCCCGTCCCTGCTGCGCTCGGTCGTGGCCTGCGGCTGGTTCGGCATCCAGACGTGGATCGGCGGGCTGGCGATCAGTGGCCTGTTGGGGAGCATGTGGTCCGGCTGGTCCTCGCTCGGGGGCGGCTGGTCGTTCATGGGACATGGAGCGCCGGAGTTCACCGGCTTCCTCATCTTCTGGCTCATCAACTTGTATTTCGTGTGGGCGGGAACGGAGAGCATCAAGTGGCTGGAGACGCTGGCCGCACCCTTCCTCATCGCGATGGGGCTGGCCCTGCTCTTCTGGGCTGCCGGCGCGGCGGGCGGGATCGGCGCGATCCTGTCCGAATCCGACAGACTGGCCACCGCGCGGCCGGGCATGAGCCAGGTGGCGTTCGTGCTCACCCTGTTCATTCCGTGGCTCACGGCGATGGTCGGCTTCTGGGCGACGCTCTCGCTGAACATCCCCGATTTCACGCGCTACGCCGGCAGCCAACGCGACCAGATGGCCGGCCAGGCCGTGGGACTGCTGGTCACCATGCCGCTGTTCTCCTTCATTGGAGTCGCCGTCACCTCGGCCACCGTGATCCTGTACGGTGAGGCGATCTGGAACCCGGTGGACCTGGTGTCGCGCCTGACGGCCGAAGGTGGCAGCGTGTGGCTCGGCGCTCTGGCCATGATGGCCATCGTGGTCGCCACGTTGAGCACCAACATCGCGGCCAACGTCGTGAGCCCGGCAAACAGTTTCGCGAACCTCGACCCCCGGCGCATCGGATTCCGGGCGGGAGGCATCATCGCGGCGCTCATCGGGATCCTGATCTTCCCCTGGAAGCTGCTCGACCTGTACCAGACCTGGCTCATCACATACTCGGGCCTCCTCGGTGCGGTGGGCGGCGTTATCTTGTGCGACTACGTGTTCGTCAGGCGTTTCAGGCTTGATGTCGAGGCTTTGTATACGGAGGGTTCTGAATACGCGTACGGCTCAGGCTTCAATCGAGCGGCCCTCGTGGCGACGCTTGCGGGAATCGGGGTGGCGTTTCTCGGGCTCGTCTCACCCTCGCTTCGCTTTCTGTTCGACGGGGCGTGGTTCAGCGCGACGGCCGCGGCGGGGCTGGTATACTGGTGGCTGATGCGCGGCACACGGAACACACTCGGGCTGCTGCAGGAGGGTACGTGAGCGATCGTCCCGCCGGGGGAGAGGCAAACTCGCCGCGGCCGCTTGCCGGGCTCCGGATACTCGATCTCACGCGGGTCCTGGCCGGCCCGTACTGCACGATGATGCTCGCCGACATGGGCGCCGATGTGGTCAAGGTCGAGCGGCCTGGCGCTGGCGACGACACGCGTGGGTACGGCCCCCCGTTCCTGGGTGGCGAGAGCACCTATTTCATGAGCATCAACCGGAACAAGCGCGGCATGACGCTGGACCTCAAGCACGAGCGTGGGCTGACGGTTCTGCGCCAGATGCTGGAGACGGCCGACGTCGTGGTCGAGAACTTTCGCCCCGGTCTGATGGACCGCCTGGGGTACGGCTACGAAGCGGTGCGCGAGATCAACCCGAAGCTCATCTACTGCTCGATCTCCGGGTATGGTGGAACGGGGCCCGATGCCGCACTTCCGGGCTACGACCTGATCATTCAGGGCGAGGGCGGAATCGCCAGCCTCACGGGAGACGAAGACGGACAGCCCTTCAAGGTGGGCACGTCCCAGGCCGACATCGTCGCCGGAATGATGGCCTGCCAGGGGATCCTGCTGGCCCTGATCGCGCGCGAGCGCACGGGCCTGGGGCAGAAGGTGGACATCGGAATGCTCGATTGCCAGGTCGCGCTGCTCACCTACCAGGCCGGCATCTACTTCGCCACCGGCGGGAGTCCGACCCGGATGGGAAATCGGCACCCGTCCATCGTTCCATACGAGACCTTCGAGTGCCGGGACGGCTACCTGAACGTGGCGTGCGGCAACGAGGCCATTTGGCGCCGGTTCTGCGATGCGGCGGATCTGGAAGGACTTGCGGAGGATCCGCGCTTCCGCACCAACGCGGATCGAGTCAAGTACGCCGACGACCTGCGCGCGGTGCTTGGCGCGAGGATGTTGGAGCAGACGACCGCCGAGTGGATCGAGGCCCTGCAGGCTGCCGGCGTCCCGGCCGGACGTATCGACTCCGTGCGTGAAGTGTGCGAACGCCCACAGGTACTCGCGCGCGACATGGTGGTCGAGCTGGAGCATCCAAGGGCCGGGCCGATCCGCGTGACCGGGGTGCCCGTCAAACTCTCGGAGACACCGGGAGCGGTAGATACGCCACCGCCCGTGCTCGGCCAACACACGGACGAGATTCTCGTCGACTGGTTGGGCAAGAGCGGAGCGGAGATAGCCGAGCTTCGCCGGCAGGACGTCGTGTAAGGCGGGGCTGCGCCAACACCGGAACCACACATGGAGGCACACATGAAGCTATACGATCTGTCGCAGCCGTTGAATCAGGAAGTCTTTTTCTGGCCGTACTATCCGCCGTTTGAGGTAAAGTACATTAAGAGGAAAGTCGAGCACGGCGTGAACGCCCAGTACATCCAGACTTCGAACCACATGGGAACGCACCTCGACGCGCCGCGGCACTTCGTCACCGGCGGGATGACGATCGACCAGATTCCCCTCGACTGGTTGTACGGACCGGGAGTGATCGTCGACCTCCGCGAGGAGATGGACGACCTTGCCGCCTACACGCCTGAGATGATCGACAGCCGGGTCGAAGTGAAGAAGGGGGACATCGTCATCCTCCACACGGGCTGGGGACGATTCGCCCAGTTCGGTGAGACGCCGGACGAGGAGCGCTACGTCCACGTCCACCCGGGCGCCCACCCGGACATGGTGCCATGGCTGCTCGAGAAGGACGTGCGCATCTGGGGCGTCGACGCGATCTCGACCGATCACCCCATGGACCTGCCGATCGGCCGGTTCCTCGGAAAAGGCACGTTCGGACACTGCGACCGCGTCCGTGCCCTGGCGGAAGAGAAGTTCGGAGGTCCGGAGGCGGTGGCGCGCCTGTTCCCGGACGAGGATTACCAGCTCACGCACAACAAGCTGTTCCCCCACAACTGCATGCACGTCGAGAACATGGGCGGGGACATCGCGGCGCCCGAGCTTCAGAACCAGCGCCTCACGATCGGGATCTTCCCGTGGAAGTTCAAGGACGGCGAGGCCGCGTTCTGCCGCGCCATCGCGTTCGTGGAAGACTGAGCGGAGTCCGCGACAGTGAGCGAGCCATCGTCGATCGCCCTCCTCTCGGCGGTCGAGCTGCGGCGTCGGGTGGCTGACGGCGAGCTGTCACCGGTCGATGTCCTCGACGCGTGCCTCGAACAGATCGACCGCCACAACGACCGGATCAACGCGCTCGTCACGCCGGATGAGAGCGCCACGGAGCAGGCCCGGGAACTCGAGCGGCGACTGGCGGCAGGCGAGAACCCCGGTTCCCTGTGCGGCCTTCCCGTGGGAATCAAGGACACCACGCCCGTCGCCGGGCTGCGCACGACGTACGGCTCGCCCCTGTATGCGGATCACGTGCCGGACGAGGACGCACTCGTCGTGCGCCGACTGCGCGAGGCAGGGGCCGTGATCCTGGGAAAGACCAACACTCCCGAGTTCGCGGCCGGCGGCAACACGTTCAATGAGGTGTTCGGACGCACGCGAAACCCGTGGAATCCCGAGTTGAGCGCGGGAGGATCGACCGGTGGCGGAGCGGCGGCCCTAGCCGCAGGCATGATCGCCCTGGCCGAGGGAACCGATCTCGGCGGGTCCTTGCGCGTGCCGGCCTCGTTCTGCGGAGTGGTCGGCCTGCGCCCTTCCCCGGGCCTGGTGCCCACCGTGCCTACCGAGTGGCCGGCCGACGACCTCAGCGTCACCGGGCCGATGGGGCGCACGGTGGCGGACGTGGCCCTCATGCTCGAGGCGGTTTCCGGTCCGATCCCCACGACGACGACTCCCGAGCCAGGAGCGGAGCGGGACTTCGTCGGCGCGGTACGGCGTGGTCCCGCAGAAGCGACTCGAGTGGCATACGCTCCCGACCTGGCGGGCCTCGGGGCCGACCCGGCTCTCGAGCGGGTATGCCGCGAGGCCGCGGAGAGTCTGGAGCTGTCAGGCGCCAATGTAGAAGGAACCGACCTCGATCTGTCGGACGGATTCGAGGCTTTCCTGACGCTGCGCGGACGCTGGATGGTGGAGCACCACCGTTCCAGGCTCGGCCGGCTGGCCGAGCTCGGGCCGAATCTGGCCGGGAACATCAGAGCCGGGCTCGCCCTCGCGCCGGCCCGGGTGGCGGCGGCGGAGCAATCGCGGGAGCGGCTGCGCCGGAAGATGGGCGACCTGTTCGAGCGGTATGATTACCTGCTGACGCCCTGTGTTCCCGTGCCTCCCTTCCCCGTCGAGCAGGACTTCCCGGAGACCATCGGTGGCCGGAAGATGGATACGTACATCGAATGGATCGCGCCCACCTTCGTCCTCACGCTGACCGATCTCCCCGTGGCGTGTGTCCCGGCGGGGCTGGATGCGAGCGGACTCCCGGTCGGCATCCAGGTCGTGGGCCCTCCGCGCGGCGAGGAGTCCGTCCTGGCCCTGGCCGGGCGGATCGAGGAGCTCAGGCCCATCGGTCGGCCGCCGGGAGTCGAGTAGGGCGCCGCTCAGACTCCGTAGCGCTCGGCGTAGGCGATGAGTGCCGCCTCGAATACCTCCATCGGCGGACGCACGAGCCCAGCCCCTACCTGGCCGATCCCGGCGTCCCGGTGCGCGATCCCCGTGTTGATGCGCGGCGTGATCCCGAGCTCCACTACCTTCCGGAGGTCGATGCCCGTCGGCGTGCCGCGAAAATCCAGCGCCGGAATCGTGAAATGCAGATGGTCGGTTTCCGTGATCTCGTACATCTCCATCGTCGTGTTCACCGCGTCCTTCGGTGTGCCACTCACGAAGGTGACGATGGCGGGCGCCGCCGCCATGGCGAAGCCGCCGATACCGGCCGTCTCGGTGATGGTGCTGTCACCGATGTCGGCGTTGGCGTCCTCTGAGCTGAACCCGGAGAAGTAGAGCCCGTCGGGCACCTGCGCGGGAGCCGTGAACCAATCGCCGCCCAGGCCGCTAACCCGGATGCCGAAGTCCGTCCCGTTGCGAGCCATGGCCGTCACGATGGTGCTGCCCTCTACTCCGTGCCCCGCATCCGCCATTGCCTTGCAGGCAGCCATCACGGGGTTGAGCACGCTGAGGGCGTTGTCACCGAGGAATTTCAGGACCTCCTCGGCGACGTCCGAAGAGGCCACCCGGGCCACGTGGGGTGCCAGAAGTTTGAGGAACAGCAGTGACCCAGCCTTGTTTCGGTTGTGCCCCTCATCCCCCATGTGCAGAGCCTCGGCGAGAAGGGCGCGCAGGTCGAGTTCGGCGCTCGCCGCCAGCGCGTCCGCCAGGACGGGTGCCATCACGCTGTTCATCCAACCGAGCTTCTCCAGGACCTCCGGACTGTAGGCGCCGTAGCGCAGCACCTTGCCGTATCCCTCGTTCAGGTTGGAAAAGGCGAGATTTCCGTGCGTGACGTTCTCGACCACGTAGACCGCCATCGAAGCCGAGGTGACACCGGCCATCGGACCCACGGTTTGGTGGTGGTGGCACGGCGCGAATTCGATCTCTCCCCTCTCGATCAGGCCTGTCGCGTCGGACTCGTCCTCGGCCAGTCCCTCGAACAGAAGGGCCCCGATCACGGCGCCGCGCAGAGGACCTGACATCCGCCCCCATTCGATAGGCGGGCCCGCGTGCAGGATCAGTCCATCCCGCATCCCGGGGATCACGTCGCGCGCCGTCGCGACGCCCTTCAGCAATGGGCGTGCTGTCATCATGCGCTCGACGGCCGCGTGGTTGGCTTGCGCGAGGTCCACGGAACTACCTCCTCATTCGCTCGAGAATCGCCATCAGTTGGTCGTCTCCCCCGGCAGGAGGATTCCAATCCAGGTGGACGGCCTGAGCTCCCTGGTCCGCAAGACTCTCGGAGAACGACTCGAGCCCGATATTGACCGCGACCACCGGAGCGGACAGGAGCTCCACTTCCACGGGTGGCAGCGGGGGCGGCACGACCTCGACCAGGCGATCGACGACTCGACTCAGAGCACTCGTGAGATCCTCGAACACCAGGGCCCCGGAATCCTCGAGGGCTGCCACCTGGGATGCCAGATCCTGCGGGTCCTCGTCCGTGCCCACCACCACCACGACGAACTCCAGGTCCCGCGAGCGTCGCGCCTCAGCGATCGCGGGAGCCAGTTCACCGGCCGGATCGGGGTGCGCTCCATCGCCCAGCACGAGGTCCAGTAGGATCAGTCCGACCTCCGGGTCGGCGGCTTCCTGTGCGATCCTGCGTACCCTCATGTCGTTGTCGATCATCGGGTGCAGGCGGCCCACCGTGTACTCGTCCGCCCCGAGATCGAGGATCGTGTGGAACTCGCTGCGCGGCACGGCCTCCAACGGCCGTATCGTGTCCCCTTTCATGTTCGAGTGCAGCGGATCCAGGAAGTTCTTGAGAGCGAGGAGTGACTCCGAGGCCAGCGTGCCGCCGGCGAACAGTCCCCGCAGGTAGCCTCCGGCGCTCGCACCTCCGTCTTCACCGCGAGGGTCCTTCTCTGCGTCAACCACCGCACCCGCGGACTTGGCCAGATCGACGGCCATCCAGGCAGCCTCCGGAAGACTGGTCGCGAAGTAGAGCGAGCCGATACGCCGTGCCGGCGGCGCGAATCCCAGGAAGTGGACAACGACAGGCTTTCCGGTACCCCTCGCTGCGCCGAGAACGGACCGGGCGACGGAGGGAACCGGAGGCTTGGAGACCAGGACGATCACTTCCGTTCCGGGATCGCGCGCCAACAGGTCGAGCCCCTGCCGGGCGGTCAACGCCCCTACCTCTTCTGCAAGGTCCCGCCCCCCGGTTCCGATGGCGTGGGACACACCGCCACCGAGGGCGTGCACGTGGCTCGAGATCGCCTGCAGACCCGTGCCCGATGCTGCAACGAGGCCGATCGAGCCGCGTCGCACCCGGTTGGCGAACCCAAACCCGACTCCGGCTATCAACGCCGTCCCGCAGTCCGGACCCATCACCAGCCGACCGTCCGCAGCGGCCCTGCGCTTGAGAGCAACCTCGTCCTCCACAGTCACGTTGTCGCTGTACAGGAACAGGTTCAATCCGCGGTCCAGGGCCTCGCGCGCCACGCCGGCAGCGAACCGGCCCGGCGTCGAAACCAGGGCCCACCGCGCTTCCGGCAGCACTTTGAGCGCCGATTCCAGGCTGCGCGGTCGGTAATCGTCGCCCCCGCCGGTGCCACCCCGCACCAGGAGGCCGTCGACCCTGGACAGGGCGTCGGTCGCTGCGTCTTCCGTTTCGGCCCGCACCACGACGAGGAGATCAGCGGGACCGGCCTCGACAGCCACGTCGGACATGAGACCGCTCGCCTCCAGCAGCGCTCGGTTTTCCGGCGTGGCCATCACGGCGCCTGCGTCCTCGACCCCTGGCAGATCGGCGAGCGCCGCCTGCAGCTGCATCAACACGATCGAGTCGTAGTAGCCGCCCGGTCGAACTTCCGTCTTCAAGACACTCACGTTCTTGCCTCCGCAGGCCGAAGCGTGCTGACCCGGAGCTGCCACCCGGTCCCCCGAATCGCCAGTGCGCCCACGAAATGCGGCACGAGCTCAAGGTGGTACAGCGACCAGTCCGCTGCGAGCGCTGGCGCGCCGTCCACCGATAGCACTTTCGCGGGCTGGCCGGGCGTCACCGAAACCTCGAACCGGCCGAACGCGGACCAGACCCCCTCACCGACTGCCTTTACGCAAGCTTCCTTGCGGGTCCAGCACGTGATGAAGGCCTCGGACCGCAACTCCGGCGGAAGCGCCTGGATCTGGCGCATCTCATTCTCGGAAAAGGCGCGCCGGGCGACCCTCTCCCACCGGGCGATCGGCCGAACGCGCTCGACGTCCACGCCGAGTGATGCCCGGCCAACGGCGACGAGCAACACGTCGCCAGAGTGCGCGGTGTTGAAATAGAGCGACGCGCCGTCCGCAGATTCCGTCAACTCGGGCTTGCCCGCCGGTCCGTAGGCGAAGCGTAGCTCCGCGGCGGGAATCCCAGCGTATTCCGACAGGACGTGTCGCAAGAGACCGCGGCTGGCCGTTGCCCTCCGACGATCGGCCTCTGCACGAAGCCTGCCGATCCGCGCGCGTTCATCCGGCCCCAGCGTCTGTTCGAATCGTGCGAGGCGCCCGGGCGATGCGTCCAGGTCCGCCTTCCACACGTGCAGGTCGCGCCGGCCGAACCCGGCGCTATGGCTACGTGGCCGCCCGGGTACCGGCGGAACCATCACTCCGGCAGCTCGAGCCTTGCGACGATCGCCGGGTAGCGCGGGTGGTCACGGATCGGATCGTACACCGGCAGCCATAGCATCTCCAGGCCGAGTAGCGGCCCCTCGAGCATCCCCTCGAGGAGGTCGATGGCCGCCTCCCTCTCGCCGAGGAGGAGCAACCAGGCCGATTGAGGTGTTCCGCCGCCCAGGTCGAGCGGCATTTCGCGATCGCTGATCTGTTCGAGGACGCGGGCGCGGGTCTCCGAACCGACCGGACTGCGAACCGCCTCCACGAGCGTCAGCAGCATGTCCGTGGTGCTGGGGCTGAGCCGGGCGGCCTGTTCGGCCTCATCGAATCTGCCTTGCGAGACGAGGTGCTGGGTGAGGATGATGGCGGAAATCGAGAAGTCCCGGGCGCGCCACATCCGTTCCTCGGCCGCCTCGACATCCCCGGCCAGCAAGGAGTACACGCCGGCGATGCCAAGCTTGTGACCGGAGAGGGGATCAAGAGCGAGCGCCCGGTCCGCGAACTCTGACGCTTCTCCGAGCCGCCCCACATAGCCCAGGTACTGCGAGTACTCGCCGTTGGCCTCCGCACTTTCTGGAGACAGCTCAAGCGCGTTCAGCAGCTCGGCTTCGGCTTCGGCCCATTTCCGCCTCTCTCGCAGTACGCTGCCGAGGGCCACTCTGGCGCTGGCCGACAGTGAATCGAGGGCGAGTGCCCGACGGGCCGCCCTTTCGGACTCGGCCAGGGCCTCATCGACGGGAATATCGACGTAGTAGGGATAGACCGCGAACACTTCCGCGAGACCGCCCCAGGCCGGTGCATACGTCGAATCGATGGAGATGGCTGCCCGGAAGTGGTCCTCGGCGCGCCGCAGCGCCGGTCCGCGCTGGCTTACGAATGCGCGGCCCAGAAGATACTGCTCGTAGGCCTCGATGTCCGTGCGAGCCACGGTGAATTGGGTCCGGCCTTCCAGCCCCAGCGTGCCGAGCAACGCGTCCGAGATGGCCGTTGCGATCTCTTCCTGCACCTCGAACACGTCCGTGAGCTGACGCTCGTACGTATCGCTCCACAGGTGAAACCCGTCTGACGCCTGGACCAACTGCGCGGTGATCTTGAGGCGGTCTCCGGAAGCCCGGACACTGCCTTCCAGCACGGTTTCGACCCCCAGGGAATCGGCGATCGTCCGGATATCCGCCGCGCTTTCCTTGAACGCGAAGGAAGAGGTGCGAGCAGCGACGCGAAGTCGATCGACCCGGACCAGGACATCGATGAGCTCCTCCGACAATCCATCGGAGAAGTACTCCTTGTCACCCTGTTCGCTCATGTCCTCGAACGGTAATACGGCAATGGAGACCGTCGTAGCGGAGGTCGCGGTACCGGCTGCCGCTGGCGTGGCCGTGTCACCCTCGCCACTCGCCGGCCGGCCGAGCGCCAGCCACCCGCCCACCAGAAGCAGGGCCGTGCCCGCGGCGGCGGCGAGGCCGACGGGCCAACGTTTCGCCGCAGGAGCCGAAATGATCTCGGTCAGCTCACCAGGCGCCGCGTCTTCGGTCCGCACGAGCCCCGCAGCGGTTCGCTCGTAGGTCCAGGCGACGGCGAGCGCGACGGGAAAGCCGATCAGCCCGAGCACCGCCACCATTGTCATGAGGACGTCCGGCAGGTGCAGGGCTGGAACCAGGACGTCCGCCGCCTGCAAGACGCCAAACATGGCGGCACCGTACACGGCCGCCAACTGAAAGACCTTCCGTCGCTTGAGCTCAGCGAAGAATCGCTGGTAACCGGGGGCTTCTGACATGGCGCCCAAGATCGCTTGATTTGGCGCGCGGGGGCAACTCCCCCACCGGACGGCTGCCCATGTGGTCAGGACTGTCCATAATTTGTCCAGTTTCTGCCCTTGACAAGTCCGCGAAATTCGCTATCATATTTTGACAATGAATAGACAATACGACGTTTCGGGGGAAGGCAGCGTCGAATGGCGCTCAGGGCCGTTCCCCTCCGTCGTCGAATCGAGGTAGTCCGATGGACAAAAAGAACCTGCCCCTGACGCTGTTTCTCATCGCGGCGTTCATTTCGTTCCTGTTTTCCGTGTTCCTCTGGTTCTTCGTCGACAAAGACTCCGGCCTCTTCGTCGGCATCTGGGTTCCGTCGATCCTGTCGCTCGCCGGCGCGACGCGGAGGTCATGATGAACCTCGAGGCATGGATCGGCGGCGTGGGCATCGTGGTTTTCGCGCTCGTATTCCTGGCTGGGATGCTGCTGTTCGCCAGTCGAGACCTGGAAGTATGAGGAGATTGTATCATGGACGTGATGACGGTTCTGGTCGTCCCTGCGCTGGCGGCGGGCCTCGGGTTGTCCGCTCCCGCGGACACGGTCCCCATGTTTGAGGTCACCGCCAGCACCGTTTCGGAGTGGGCGATCGTCAACGACGGGGTGATGGGCGGACTATCGAGCAGCGAGTTCGTCGATGGGGGTGAAGGGTTTGCAGTCTTCCGGGGCGACCTGTCGCTCGAGAACAACGGTGGTTTCGCCTCGGTTCGCGGAGTCGTTCCAGCCGGGGCCATGGAGAGCCACCGCGGCTTGGCGCTCCGGGTGCGAGGAGATGGTCGCACGTACCAGGTGCGGTTGCGGACGAATCGGCGGTTCGACGGAGTCGCTTACATGGCAGAGTTCGGTACCCAGGCAGATACGTGGCAGACGATCGAGATCCCGTTCGAATCTTTCGAGGCGACCTACCGCGGCCGGAAGCCGCGCGGGGCGCCCGATCTCATGCCGGGCCAGATTGAGCAGATGGGACTCCTGATCGGTGACAAGGTCGAGGGCCCGTTCCGCCTCGACGTGGAGTGGATTCGACCGTTGAGCTGAGCGCCGTGACCCCTGAACCGCAGAGCCGCGCGGGCATCTCCGCATTCCGTCGGGAACTTCTCTCGCGAAATCCCGACCCGGAAGGCCGCAGCTGGATCTTCGTGCCCTACGATCAGACCTCTGATCGGATCGGCCCTCTCTCCCGCATGGACCCGGCCGACGTGGGGGTGGTTCTTGTCGAGTCTCCGCAGAAAGCCAGCCTGAGGCCGTACCACAAGCAGAAGCTGGCCCTCATCCTCTCGAATCTCAGACATTTCGCGCTCGAGCAGGCGGCCCGAGGGGTAGCCGTCCGGCATATCGTATCAAGAGGCTCATACTCGGACGCGCTCGCCCCCGTCGCGGCTGAAGCAGGAGGCCTCACCATGATGCGTGCCGCCGAGCGTGAACTGAGGCTCGACGTCGCACGACTCGTGGCCGATGGCCTGATCGACGTCGTGCCGCACGAGGGATGGCTGACGACACCCGAGCAGTTCGCGGCCAGCCAGAAGGGACCGCCGCCGTGGCGGATGGACGCCTTCTACCGGCGGGTACGGCGCGAGTCCGGGATCCTGATGGAGGACGGGCGGCCTGTCGGTGGGAAGTTCAGCTTCGATGTAGACAACAGGCAGCCATGGCCGGGAACACCGGCCGCACCGACCCCGCCGGACTTCCCACTCGATCCCATCAAAGCAGAAGTTCTCGAGCTGGTTCAGGCGCGATTCGAAACGCACCCCGGAGTCCTGGTCCCCCATGCGCTGTGCTCCACACAGACGGATGCCGAGGCTCTCTGGTCCTGGGCGAAGACCGAGTGCCTCCCGTTGTTCGGACCCTATGAGGACGCTATGTCCGAGCAATCCGACGGCTTGTTCCACTCACGCATCGCGTTTCTCCTGCACGTGCATCGCCTCCTGCCGCGACGGGTGGTCCGCGATGTGGCTCAGTTGGACGTGCCGCTGGCCAGCAAGGAGGGCTTCGTGCGGCAGGTGCTCGGGTGGAGGGAGTTCATGCGGCACGTTCACGCGCGGACCGATGGCCTTCGCGATCTTTCGGGCGAGAGCAAGGGCGAGCCCACGGCGGATCCAGGCAAACCCGGGGCACTCCCTGCAGCGCCGTCGGCGCTGGACGCCGCCAATGCGCTTCCCGATGCTTATTGGGGCTCGACCTCGGGACTCCACTGCCTGGATTCCGTCGTAGACACGGTGCTGACTACCGGGTATTCGCATCACATCTCCCGGCTCATGGTGCTGTCCAACATCGCCTCGCTGCTCGATGTATCGCCGCGCGAGCTCACGGATTGGTTCTGGTCCATGTACACAGACGCGTTCGACTGGGTGGTCGAGCCCAACGTGCTCGGGATGGGTACGTTTGGAGCCGGAGACCTGATGACGACGAAGCCCTACGTGTCCGGTGCCGCCTATATCAACCGGATGAGCGACTACTGTCAGGCGTGCGTGTTCGACCCGAAAGCGACCTGCCCTCTTACATCGATGTACTGGGCTTACCTCGAGCGTCACGAGGACCTGTTGAAGGACGTCCCCCGGATGCGTCTTTCCCTCGCTTCCATGCGAAAGCGGAAGCCGGACCGACGAAAGGCGGATCGCCAGGTTTTTGAGACCGTGAGCCGTACCTTGCGCGAAGGCCGCTCGCTCGGTACCCACATGCATGAAGATCACCCAGTCGAAAGGACAAAGCGTGGCAGAAGCAAGAGACGGTGATGTGGTGCGAGTGCACTACACCGGCACCCTGGATGACGAAACGCAGTTCGATTCATCCGCCGGACGCGACCCGCTGGAGTTCACGGTCGGCGCCGGAATGGTGATTCCGGGTTTCGACGAAATGGTCCGTGGGATGACGCCGGGCGATACCCGGACGACCCGGATTCCTGCCGAACAGGCCTACGGCGCCGCGCGCGACGAGATGAAGCTGACGCTGGCCCGCGAGCAGCTTCCGAAGGAGTTCGATCCGGAGGTCGGTCAGCAGATCCACCTGCAGGGCCAGGACGGGCAGCCCGTTTCGGCACGGGTGGTCGAAGCCGATGAGGCGCGCGTCATCGTCGACGCGAATCACCCGCTGGCGGGCGAGGCGCTGACGTTCGAGATCGAGCTGGTCGAGATCGTCTAAGGCCGGCGCCGGCTGGTCGCTACGGGCAGCTCGTCGCCGTCATCGGGAACTCGACGACGCGCGACACGCCATCCACATCGCCCTCGATCCATGCCAGGACCGACCGCGGAGACATTCGCTCGTAGGCGATTCGCTGCGGGAAGTCATGCTCCGGCGCTTCGAACACTGCAGTCCGGTCCGTGATCTCGATGGAGACGAAAGCGGCTTCCCCCTGACCTGAGGGGCTGGCCACGTAGGCAAGGCGTCCCTCTCGCATCTCGATCCGCAGGTACTCGTGTTCGACCGTCCGGTCCTCGGCGACGCTGCGGCTCATGCCGATCATCGTGCCGCCGCCCGGCCTCATCCACTGCTCGTCGCGGCGAAAGCCGGGCTCCTCGTGCTTCCAGCATCCGGCGAGCCATGCGAGTTCGTTCACGGGGCTGGCGGTTGCCTCCCCTTCCGCCGCGGGATCCGGGCCTTCGGAAGTATCACTCCGGCGCAGCCAGAATACCGCACCGATCGCCAGGACGACGGCCGCGATCAACAGCTTGATCAGAAGTCGGGATCTAGACATGTGGGAAAGATCGCCGCGAGAGACGTCTCGTGGCAACCAAGGCGCCCCGATGAACGAAGCGCCCGGCCGAAGCCGGGCGCTCGCTTCACTTCCGATCGAACTGGCGAGCCGCCGCGGCCGCCGAAAACCGAACTACTGCGACATATCGCTGTTCCAAATGTCGCTCTCGATCTGCCAACCGCCCTCCACCATCTTGTAGACCAGCGTGAAGGCCCCGTGATCGAGATGCGAGCCATCCGCGTTCGTGAGGACAAATGTCCCGACTTCCGCGGCATGGTCACCCATGGCATAGAGGCTCTTCGTTTTCAGCTCACCCGTCGCCCCGCCCTCGAGGGCCGCCGACCAGAAGGCCTCGATGGCTTCCCGGCCCGTGACGGGCCCAGCGTTGGGCGGTAGCAGCGTACCGTCCTCCGTATACAGCGCCGCGATACCGGCAGCATCGCTGGCGTTGAAGGCCGCTTCCCACGTCGGGGTCATCTCCTTGAGGGAGGCCATGGCGTGATCGTCATGCTGGGCCATGGCCGTGGCCGGCACCAGCAGAAGGGCCATGGCGATTAAGATTCCGGCTTTGCGCATTTGTCGTGCTCCGTCAGATGTGGATGAGTATCGGGACGCCCCAGAAACGTCGAATCGACCGGGTGTGTCAAGTGCGGCAGGCGGTCAGTTGGCCGGATCCGCGTCCCTCCGCAGCTGCTCGAGCGAACCGGCGAGGCGGGCTCTCTGCTCGAGGAGGCGCTCTCGCACGCGGCCCTTCCGTCGCAGGAGAAGGTAGCGGCGAGCCTGAACGCGGGCCTGGCGCCAGCGATCGCGGACGAACTGCGTAGCGAGCGCCAGGATCGGCAGACCCACGGCAGCGGCGATCGCCCATTTCGGCCCCAGAATCACCGCAGCCAGAACGGAGAGCAGCACGATCCAGCCGATGTACAGGACCGCCCCGCCGAGGAGCTTCCACGTGGATTGGCGCTCCAGGCGAATCTGGGGACGGGTCGCGATCCAGTCCGTCAGCCGGTACGGAATGAAGAAGACGAGGACTCCGGCTGCCGCGATCGGGCCGCCCACGAACAGGAGTCCGAACACCCGCAGAAACCACCCGACCGTCGAATGCAGCCCGCCGGTACGATCCAGGTCGGCGGGCCGGACTCCGAGGACGTCCAGGGTCCAGGCGAAGCTCTCGACGTCGGCGAACAACCGTTCGACCCTGTCCGGATCGGTGTCCCGCAGGCGAGCCAGGGTCTCGGACGCGTCCCGGAGCCTGCGCACGCGCTCCCCGGGCGACCGATCGAGCCCCTGCTCGGAAGCGTAGATCGCCTCGGCGCACTCGACGATCCTTCGGTCCTCGAGGTTCTCGACGTTGATCGTGACGGCGCGGAGGCCCAGCTCGATCCGATCGGTCAGCTCTCGCACCGCCTCCACGTCGGACTCCGGGCGACCGGTGAGATCGTCCCAGGACACTGGCTTTCCGACCACCGCCGCACACGGGGACCGGAATGTCTGCTTCTCGCGCGCCACGATTCCGACGGGCACGATCGGAAAGTGAATCCCCCTTCGCTCGGAGGCGCCGAGCGAGATCCTCGCGGCGCCGGTGCGAAGCTTCGTGAGCGAAGGCTCGGAATGGCTAAGGCCCTCGGGGAAGATCCCGACTGCATCTCCCGCGGCCAATGCCTCGTGCACCGCCTCGAATACCCGCGCGTTGCGGTCGGTGAGCGCGGGATCGTCCTGCCGGCGGTATACCGGGATCGCGCCGCCGGCCCGCACCAGAGAGCCGACACCCGGTTCGTCGAACAACGTCGCCTTGGCCAGGAACCGGATGGGCCGACCCACGGAGGCCGCCACCACGATCGCGTCCACGATCGAGTTCGGGTGGTTGGCGACGAACAGGACAGGACCCTCCGCCGGAGGCGTACCGTGCGTCTTGAATCGATAGAATACGCGAACCGCGGCCGAGCACAGCGGGGCGAGGGCGGGCAGCAGCCAGGTACGGCGACGGTCAGACATACCACAATCTACACAAAAAAAAGAGGGCCTGTCTGTACGTCTGAGGCAGGCCCTCTTCGCGCTTTAGAAGGTGTGTCCCTCCGGACCGGCGCGCCTTCAAGCTGCGATCAACTCCGCCACCGGTCGACCGCTGTGGTCTTCGTTGCGGTCGGACACTTCTAGCTTACCGGATCGGGAAAAAGCCGCAAGCCCCCAAGATGAACCTACAGTGCATTTAACATATTAGATTTTAGATGCTTGCGACCATTAGTCTCATGTAGATTTGCGCCCAATAGGGGGCGAGCCAGCGCCATAGGAAGCATCAAATCGAGCCCCCTTCTCCAGCGTACCGTTTCGGCCGAAACGCACGCGGTATCCCAGGTTCAGTGGAACGGACCCGCGGATGATGGAGGAGGGCGCCAGGTAGCTGAGCTCTCCCACCAGGCGCCGGGCCACGCGGCGGCGCGAATAGAACTCGCGGGAGATCCAGGCGACGCCGAGATCCAGCGTTTCGCGACTCATGTGGAGCGGCTCGAACACCACGTGCCCGAAGTCGTAGTGACTCCAGTCCTTGTCGAAGATTCGACCCGCTTGATCCATCTCTTCGAACAGCGGTGTTCCAGGAAACGGGGTGAGGCGCGTGGCCTGCAGCGCGTCGATCCGAGCTTCGTCCAGGAACTCGAGCGTCCGCTGAAAGACCTCCGGCGAGTCGCCGTCACTGCCAAACACGAAACCGGCGTATACGGCGATCCCCTTGTCGTGCAGCGTCCGCACCTGTCGCACGTACTCCGCGGCCCGGTTCGGCCCCTTGGTCCACCGGCTCAGGTTCTCCTGGGACAGCGATTCCAGGCCGACGAACAGCCCCCCGCAGCCGCTCCTGACGGCGGCTCGCAGCAGCTCGTCGTCGTCCGCCATGTGGATCCCGCACTGGCTGAACCATTTCTTCCCGAGGGGAACCATCGCCTCGAAGAGGCCCAGGGCGTAATCGCGGTCGCCGATGATGTTGTCGTCCATGAATACGACCTGGCGCCCCATCCCCTTCAGCTCGTCGATCACGGCTTCGACGGGGCGGGTACGAATCTGGTACCCGTGGAACGCGGCGATCGAGCAGAACTTGCATTTGTACGGACAGCCACGTGTGGCCTGCAGGACGTTGGGCGTCAGGTAGCGCTTCGGCTGAAGCAGATCACGCGGGGGTCTCGGCAAGTCCGCAAGGTCGACCCGTTCACTGCGATAGATCGGCTGCAGACTCCCGGCACGAAAGTCCGCGATCATGCGAGGGGCGTTGTACTCGGCCTCGCCGACGCACACGGCGTCGCAGTGCGCGATCGCCTCGTAGGGCAGGAACGTCGGGTGGAAGCCTCCGAAGATCACCGTCTTGCCGCGGTCCCGGAATTGCCCGGCGATCTCGTAAGCGCGCGGGGCGTTGAAGGTCATGAACGAGATGCCGATCAGGTCCGCGTCCGTATCGAAGTCCACCGGTTCGACGTTCTCGTCGATGATCCGGGTCTCGACTCCGTCCGGCATGGCGGCCGCTACCGCCAGGCTGGGCAGCATCGAGAAGCGGAAGACCCGGGGTCCACGGGTATTCCCCTTGCGCTGGGCCCGCCAGATGGAGGCCGTGGGGCTGATGAGATCGAACTTGAGCGTGTCCATGGCGACCTTCAGGCACAGGGTTCGCCCAGACGATACGGGATGGCAGTCAAGCGGTGGTCAAGAAGCCAGGGGCGTTAAGGGCGCCGCAATCGGCCACCCCGTTCAGCCGGCGAGCAGCTCCTCGAGAGCGGCGCGGGCCTCCTGGAGCTGTGGCAGGTCGGCGTCTGCTTCTTCCCACGCCTGCACGAAGCGCACGTAGGCGGCGCGCGCCTTCTCCCGTTCACCCAGCTCCGTGTAGGCCCGGCCGAGCAGGAAGTTCGCCACATGCGGGACACCTGACCCCCGAAGGGATTCGAGGTACACGACCGCATCACCCGGCTGGCCGTCCTCCAAGTGGAGCTCGCCAAGCCACCAGCGCACCCAGATGCTGGGCGGTAGGCCCGTAAAGGCCAGGTCCTCGAGCTTCTGGATCGCTCCCCCAGGTTCCACCCGGTCGCCGTTCTTCGCCCAGCCGTACGCATCGAGAGCGTCGGCCGCCAGGGTGAGCATCTCGGCCGAACGCTCGCGGCCCTCGGCCGCCGCTTCCGCCGCGCCACTGCGCATATCGTCGAGCAGCGTTTCGAGCTGCTCTTCCTTCCCCTGCTCAGCGTAGTACGCGCCCAAGGTGATGAGACAGTGGATGGGTGCCTCCGCGGCTGGGCCACAATTGTCGCGCTGGAGAATCTGCTCGAGATAGTCACTCGGCAACGGCTCGAGTGTGCGATCGACGGCGTAGGGGATCCACATCGAAGTCCAGCCACCATCAGGCGTTGCACTGAGGGCCGCGTCGGCCTTCCCGGCGGTCAGGTACAGCCAAGCGAGGTTGCCGCCTGCCGGGTGACGTCGTCGCTGGAGCTCCAGGAAGATCGGCTCCATCGCAACCGGCCGGCCCGCGGTCAGCCACAGATCGATGTACGCATCCTCCAGCACATCGTCACGAAGGTCGGGCACGGCGGCAGCCGCCTCCGCCTG